>CAMOYN010000068.1 GCA_946630035.1 uncultured Lachnospiraceae bacterium | reverse complement strand
GAAGGTGCTTCGCACCTTGCGCGGCGCGGCAAGAACGCCGAGGCGTTCTTGATAGCGGCTGTGTAAAATTATATCACGAAATAGAGAAGGGCGAAATATTTTTTTCGGGCAAATGGTTATAAGGGGAAATCTTAATAAATTCGTTGGTTTACATGGTATGAATCTGTGTTATAATGAAAGCGTTACATCATTATTTCCTGCGTTGCGATGATGCGGGAGATTTGCTTTTTCCCAGTGTTGCTGTGATACGGGGGATTTGCTTTTTCCCTGTGTTGTTCGGATGCGCGGGGGATGTTTCTTGTTGTATCATTTTTATGATGGGGGCGATTTTCATGAAGAAAGTCATTGGATTACTTATGGCAGTGATGTTTCTGATGGGCTTTGCGGCACCGGCATGGGCTGTATCAGAGACGGAAGAGAGTATTCCTGCGGCAGCATCCGAGGTAGAAGAGGCTGCCCCGGTTGCGGAGGTATTTGATTTTAACACGACGAATCTGTCCACGTTGGACGAGATAATCGTCATGTATACGCAGGAGAAGGATGTCAAGGTCTACGTAGAGCCGAAGAAGGATGCGGAGGTTGTTGCGACGCTGAAGATCGGCACCGAAGTAGAAGTCTATGACGTGACAGAGAAGCAGAACTGGTATGCGGTCATTTACAAGGAAAAGAAGAAAGACAAGACCGGCTGGATTCCTGCAAAGTATCTGGCGGAGACGATTCCTCCGGCTGCCTGCAAGCATGAGTGGACGGGCTGGCAGACGATCCGTGAGGCAACCTGTACAGCGGAAGGTGTTTCTTCCCGGTACTGCCAGATCTGCGGACTGGAAGAGACCAAGAGCATCAAGAAGCTGGCGCACTCCTTTGGTGACTGGACCGTGACCAAGGAAGCGACCTGTACGGCTGAGGGCTCCAAGACTCATACCTGTAAGGTATGCGGTTTTGAGGAGACGGAGACCATCAAGAAGGCAGATCACAAGTTCGGTGACTGGACCGTGACCAAGGAAGCGACCTGTACCTCCGAAGGTTCCCGGGTTCGCACCTGCACCGTCTGCAAATTCGAAGAGACCGAAACCATTAAGAAAACGGCTCACAAGTTCGGTGACTGGACCACGACCAAGGAAGCAACCTGCACGGAAGAGGGTACCCAGGTCCGCACCTGTGAAGTCTGCAAACAGGAAGAGACAAAAACAATTGAAAAGGTCGCTCACACCTATGGTGAGTGGGAAGTGACCGTAGAAGCTACAGATCATTCCGCAGGTACCAGAAAGCGCGCCTGCACGGTCTGCGGCAATACCCAGGAAGAGACCTTTGACCCTGAGGGCACGATCCGCCGCGGCGCACGGACGACCGAGGTGCTGGAGATCCAGCAGCTGCTGGCAGACCAGGGATACCTGGATCCGGCAGGCGTGGATGGAGCTTTCGGTCCGGGGACAGAAAAAGCCATCATGCAGTTCCAGACCGATCAGGGACTGACAGCTGACGGTGTGGCATGGCCTGAGACCATCAATCGTCTGCATCATGAGTTTGGCCCCTGGCAGATCATTACGGAACCGACCCGTACTTCTCTGGGTGAGCGCACCCGTGTCTGCACTGTCTGCGGATATGAGGAGAAGGAAGCCTTCGCTGCCGGCCCTGTGATCGAGCGCGGCGCAAGAGGCGAGAATGTCAAATTAGTTCAGACCATGCTGAATGACATGGGATATGATACCGGCAACCCCGATGGCATCTATGGCCCGAAGCTGGATGTTGCCTTTGAGAATTTCGCAAAAGCGAACGATGGCGCATTCCAGGCGGGACGGATCTGGCCGGCAGACATGGATGTTCTGGTGAACCGCTGGATCGAGACCAGACCGGAAGGCACTCTGCATACCCAGGGCGAGTCCGGCGCTCCGGCTAATCTGCTGCTCACCGTAGTTCCCGGCGAGGAAGAAGACGGATGGCTTACCTTCGACTGGACTCTGACCAACCTGAGCACCGAGCCGGTTACCTTTGACCTCCTCCGGGTAGGATTTGGCGAAGGCCATGACTTCTCCGGTGAAAATGTAGTAATAGAACTGAGCGGCGAAGAACTGGCGGGAGATACCGGCGCAGCAGCCGAGGGCACCACCGAAGGCTCCGAGGAAGCCGGCAGTGAAAACGTGGCCTGGGGAACCGACGACGTAGATGCCGACATCGAGAGCACAACTGCTGCAGATGCGACCACCAACGTAATCTCCGGCACCTTCCGCGTAGATCCCAGCTGGGGCACGAGCGAAGAACTCACCTTCTGCGCCATCGCCACAGACGTAGCCAACGGCGTAAAGTGGATCAGCAATTTTGAAAATTACATCCCCGCCGTCGAGGAAACCGAAGCGGTAGAAACTGCTGTCGAGGAGACCGCTGGTCTGGATGAAACCGCGGCAGAAGACGCAGCGGAAGAAACCTCCACAGTAGAACCCCAGCAGGCAGCACCCGCTCCCATGCCCGGGGAAGAAGAATCCGAAACCGCCGCATAACCACAGCCTATAACCAGCCAACGGGCCGCCAATGGGGACAGGTCCCGGTGGCGGGTTCCACGGGATCCAGCAAGTCGCCGATGGGGACAGGTCCCGGTGGTGGGTTCCACGGGCGATTCATTACAGGCTGTTGAGGATTATTCTTAGTGGTCTTTATGGAGTAAAAATTTACGGGGGCAGATTCCGGTGGCCTGGCGCCACCGGGACCTGTCCCTCTTTTGTCTTTTTCGCCGATATTTTCTGTCACGGGGACCTGTCCCCGCTGGCATACCTGTTGGCATAAGAAAGGGGAAATATATATGGATATTATCAATGACGGGATCCGATTGAACGCGGCACTGGAAATGCCGGTCGCCTTTAAAGAGGGAGACAAATGCCCTCTGGTGGTGATTATTCATGGCGTCACAGGGCATATGAATGAAGATCATATTCTGGCAGTTTCTCATATGATGAATGAGATCGGGTTCGCTACCCTTCGAGCAGACATGTACGGGCACGGAGAGAGCGAGGGTGAGTACAGGGATCATACATTATATAAATGGATCACCAATGCACTGGCGATGATCGATTATGGACGGAGCCTGGATTTTGTGACGGATGTCTTCCTCTGCGGACATTCCCAGGGAGGTCTGACGGCGATGCTGGTCGCGGCGATCAAACACGATCAGATCAAGGGATTGATTCCCCTTTCACCGGCCACGATGATTCCGGAAGCCTGCAGACAGGGAGACATTCTGCAATTTCGTTTTGATCCGAAACATGTACCGGATGAAGTGACCAGCGGAGAAGGCCGGGTGCTGGACGGCAACTATTTCCGGGTGGCTCAGCAGATTCATGTGGAAGAAGCCATCGCAGGATACGATGGGCCCGTACTGATCGTCCACGGCGATGCCGATGAAACTGTGCCAGTCAGCTGCGCGGTGGAAGCCGCCGCCGCATATAAAGATGCGAAACTGGTGGTAATCCCCGGGGACGCCCACTGCTACGACTACCACATGGACCAGATGGTCACAGCTGTGAGAGAATGGCTGGAAAACTTCAAAAGATAGGAAGGCTGGAAAAAAGATTGTGCAAAACCATCCAGCAAAAAGAGGTCATCTGCGATGAGCAGGTGACCTCTTTTTGTGTTACCGGGTAGGAGACAGGGGACGGTCCTTTGTCTCCTTACATTGGCAAGGCGGAGGAGACAGGGGTCTGACCCCTGTCTCCGGCGTCCTGCTCCGGCTAAGGCCGCTAGTGGGGACAGGTCCCGGTGGCGGGTGGTGCGGAAAAAGAAGCCACCGGGGTTCCCGGTGGCTTCGGTGGTTGGGGAGACAGGGGTCAGACCCTTGTCTCTTTTTGTCGCTTTTGGTAGGAGACAGGGGTCTGTCCCCTGTCTCTCTGTCTCTTTTATTCGGTGATGGCGATGGACCAGTCGGCTACGGATTCGGGATATACGGTGTAATCGTAATCCAGAGTGAACTGGTAGTTTTCGTAGTCTTCTTCGAGGCCGGCGTACTGGTAGGTGGTGCCGGTTCCCTGAGGGCGGGCGCCTTCGACGATGTCTTTGTAAGGGTCTGCCAGGTATTTCCAGGCTACGACCTTGGTTACGGAGTGGTCGGTCTCGCCCCATTTTTTGAACTGCCAGGACTGGAGGCCGGAGTTGCGGACGTGGAGGTTGATCCAGGCTTCGTCTTTGCCGGCTTCGCGGTAGAGTTCTTTTACCTGAGGGATCAGATCCTGCTGTCCTACGGGGTTCATGCCGTCGGTTTCGCCGTTGAACATCCATACGGATACTTCATTGTCGATGATGGCTTTGACTTCTTCTTCGGTGTAGTCGCCCCAGGTGCTGCCGGCGAGGGTTCCGTCGTGAGCGATCTCGAAGGAGCCTTTACCGAAGTCGCCGTTGCATACTACATAGCCGTTTACGAGGTCGGGTCTCTGGCGGACTACGTCGGAGGAAATGATGGTTCCCTGGGAGTTGCCGACCAGGACGATGTCTTCCTTATCGGCGTTCCAGTTTTCGATGGCATAGTCAAGAACGGAGCAGATCTCGCCTGCGGCGTTCTCGGTTTCATAGGAGTGTACGTTGACGCTCATGATGATGGCGTCGGGGCGCTGTCTGTGCCACTCGGTCATCATGACATCGTATACGGTGTTGCAGCCAAGGTTGTTGGCGGGGGTGTTTTCTTCATCGGTTACTTCCCAGTAGCAGACGCCGCCGCCGCACTGATAGTCAACGATGGGATAGGGTTCTTCGCGGTTAGCATCGTAGCCTTCCGGGAAGATGACATGAACGGGAACCAGTCCTTCGTCGCTCAGCAGAGTGTAATCGGGAGCTTCATGTCCGACATTTACCATTTCCAGCTGGATCTTGTCCAGATCATCGGCCAACACGGGAGCTTCCCACTTGCTGTCTTCCAGAACCACGCCGAGGCCGTTGGTGGAGGCGATGCCTTCCTGAACGGGAGCCCCGCCGACGCAAAGAATCAGGTCAAGGTTTTCTCTGCGCTGCAGACCTTTTTTGATGGTGTTGGGAGCAAATTCGATGCCCAGGGCATCGGTGTAGGGCTCTTCGCCGAAGTGCAGGGTTCCTTCTTTGTCAATGTACCAGGCGGAGCTGGTGCACAGGGTTCCGTAGGTTTCACGTTTGCGGTCTTCCACCTTGTCGGTGCCTTCGTCCACCTTCAGCGTAACCACATTTTCATTGACGGAAATGCCGCAGAGGTTCAGAGGGCCGAACTCAGGATTGTTGAATCCGCGGTCGTATACGGTGTAATCGCTAAGCTGTACGCCGGACAGATCGGTGCCCTCGGCGTAGGTGATGTCGACGCTGCCTACCTTATAGCCATAGAAGCTGGCAATAACGGTGGCCTGAATCTTTTCAATGGCGTCGGCGCTGACCGGAGCGGCTGCACCTGTCGTGGCGACGGTGTCATTCGGGGCAAAGGCCCAGTCATGATAATGCTCACCGTACATGGTGTATTCATAGCCGTCCTTGGAGGTGCCGGCTGCTTTGCCGCGGGCAACCAGAGTGTAATGATCGCCGGGGTTTAGTTTCTCGGTGTACACCAGTTCGTAGGTCTCGGGATCTACGGTGCAGGAAGGACCATAATACATATCGTCTGCGAAATACCAGCCGTTCATACGGGTGGTGGAGTGGTCACTCTCGCCCCAGAAATAGTAGATGGGGGAAGGATAACCGGTGAGGCGGACGTTCTTGGGATCTCCACCCAGCTCGATCCATTTCGCTACGTCGTCGACATTGTTGGTATCCTGCTCGCCGTCGAACATCCAGGCTTTGAAGCCGGTGGCGATGACAGCCTTGTAATCGTCATCATCCCAGGTGTTCCAGGTGGCGCCCAGAGATCCGTTGTTGCAGATGAAGCAGTCAATGGTGAAATCATAGACACTCTTGTCCAGCAGATGATCCTTCTCGAAGGGATCCGGATTGGCTTTCTGCTCCCAGGGGTGATAAGGGCGGCCGGCCAGAGCTTTGATAATGATACTGGAGGCCATGGTGCCGCGGGAGTTACCCTGGATGACAATGTTGCCGGTAACGCCGTAGGTATCGATGAAATATTTCATAACATTTACGTCGTCCAGTACGAAATCATAAACGTCGAAATATTCGCCGGGGCCTGCGGAGGAACGGTCATTGATCTGAACAACGATGGCGCCGGTGTTGGTCCAGCTGCTGGATACGTTGTCAAATTTGATGGCGGTTCCGTAGTTGTTGGAGCCGTCCGGCAGCTGCCAGTAGCAGATGCCCTGTCCCTGAAGGATGAAAATGATGCCGGAGGCCGGATCATAGTTCTCAGGAACATAGAAGAATCCGCGGACGAAATCATCGCCGGTGCCGTCGGTCACGACTTCTTTGTTTGCAGTGGTGGGAATCTCGATCCCAGCTTCTTCGAAGGAAATGAAACCACCTTCGCCGAACTGGCGGTCGATCTGAGGCAGCCACAGGCCGCCTTCCGCGTACTGGCCCTTGTCATCTGCCAGGCAGGCAGCGGCTTCCTCGGGCTCATCCGCATGACGGAGCTTCAGCTCCAGCGTCGGTCTGGCCTGGTAACCCATGCCAGTCTCGTTGGCCTTGTATTCGTCGGTATCTTCCGGACCGAATACGATCTGCCCTTCGGGAGTACGGTACCAGGGACCGGTAACAACTGCGCCGAAGGAGTTTCTCTCACGCTTGCCGGCGCCATTGCCGGTGTAGATGAGGTCGTTGTTGGCCGTAGCTGCGGTGACCATCTCGATATTCAGAGTGGCGACCTGGCCGTCTACCGTCACATCCCCGATGGCAACTTCTCCGAATTCCGGAGTCAGAGTGCCGCGATCTTCCAGAATGTAACTGTCTGCGGTGAGACCGGAAAGATCTACGCCCTCTTTGTAGGTGACATCGACCTGGGTCAGGCAGGTGCCATAGATGGTTCCATCCGTGTACGCCTGGATGCTTTCGACGTCATCCATCGTAGCCGCATTCGCCGGGCTGGCAAATGCCATGCTTCCCGCCAGCAGAAGAGCTGCCAGAGCAAGAGTTTTCTTCATGGTGGTTCCTCCTTATAAAATAATTTTACCGATGGCAGTCTCCAGGGAGTCCTTTTAAGGAGCCCATAAAGAACTGCCGCTGATGGTATAATCTTACTGAAAATTGCCCGGATTATCTATTTCCAATTTTTTCACAAAAAAACGATCCTTTTTCTGCATTTAAGGATCGTTCATGGGTTAAAGAATTGTTCATTTGTCCTGTTTCATTATGAAATGTTCCGGATTTAGCAAGGAGTCAGGATGTATTTTATAAAATGTTCGGGATGATAACCTGGGATCAGGATCTGTTAATCCTATGTTTTGGGGTTATCCGGAAATTTCCTCCAATACGGAGGTCAGCTGCTTCAGCAGATCCTCGCCCAGCACCTCTTTCATGGCGGGGAGCATGACGGCTTTTCCCCGGGCCATGAGCATATCCTGATCTTCCTGGGGCAGATCGATCCAGGTGACCCCGGCGTCCGCCAGGATCTTCTTCGCATCCTCCAGATTCTTCTCCAGAATCGGGGCGGAGCGCTCATTCATTTCTGCGACTGCTTTTTCCAGAAGCGCCTGGTCCTCGCTACTCAGTCCCTCATAAAAATCCAGATTCACATAGATGGCTTCATTATATATCTGCTGACGAATGTCGATCACATATTTCTGCTGTTCATAGAAGCGACGGCTGATCACATCCTGCAGAGTGACTTCCGGATTGCCGTCGATCAGGCCGGACTGCAGGGCGCCATAGACCTCGGAAAAGGAGAAAACCTTGACCTCCGCCCCCTGGGCCACCCAGTACTGGATGGAATTGTCCGCGTCGTACATCCGGAGGCGCATGCCCCGGAAATCATCCGCGCACCGCACTTCCTTATTGCTGGTCATCACCCGATAGGAGGCGGGGAGAATGCCGAGGATTTTCACTCCATATTTCGCACAGTCTTCATTGATGATAGACTGCAGCTTCTCATTTTCCATGGCAGCCCGAAGTCCGGGGATGTCCAGCCCAGTCATAAAACGGTAGGAGAGCATCCAGATAATATTGCAGGGGCCGGAACCGATCCGCATCTGGACACTGCCGTTGGCCAGGGAATAATCCGCTTCGTCCACCGTGCCGAAGGTATCATTGGGGAAAATCCGGACACAAAAACGTCCGTCGGATTCCCGCTCCAGGGTTTCTTTGAAAATCTGCGCTGCCTGATGGGTAAAACTGTCTTCATCGGCCGAATGGGTCAGGTAAATATAGCGGGGCCCGGGGGTGGATTCTCCCTCCGTGGGCTTTTCAAAAAGACTGGCCGCCGGAATATCTGCCGCCGGGAAAAGGACAGCAGAAAACAGGAAGAGGAGCAGCAGGAACCGAAGATAGTGTGTATATGAATTTGAAGCAGGACGCATGGGACACCTCCTCAGTTATAACATCTCCGTCATAACATTTTACATTTTCCTGCGGATCTTACAGGTTGCGGCAGTCTGGGTTACTCATGGAGCTGTTCCTGCTCCCGCTGCTTTCGCTCGCGGTATTTTCCCGGAGTTTCCTCGGTATATTTTTTGAATACCCGGCCGAAACTCTGGGGTGAGTTGAATCCGGTCATACGGCCGATTTCCTGCACGGAAATATCGCTTCGCTCCAGCAGACGCTTCGCCTGATCCAGACGATAGCGGTTTACATATTCTCCAAATCCCATGGACAAATAGCGGGTCATCAGCGTGGAGAGGTAAGGACCGGAAATCCCCAGGTTGCTGCTCACCATCTCCAGTGAGAGCATACTGTCGGTATAATGCGCCTGGATATAATCCCTGGCCCGTTCCACAAAACGATATTGCTCCCGGCGGCCGGAATCTTTCAGAACCTGGTAGGCGTAGTCGAAGAGGAGAGAAACAAAGGCTACCGGATCGTTCGACGTGGCGGATTCCTGCTCCCGGAGCTTTTCCAGCTGCTGTTCGTCCGCCTGGAGAGCGACCAGCCGCTCCAGCACGATATTATAGAGATAATGGCTTACTTCTTGTAATTCCTCCGGCGGCAGCTGCAGCGTATCCTGCTTCAGAGAACGGAATTCTTCCTTCGCTTCAGGAATACCCGCCGCCAGGCGATCCAGACAGGTGGAGAAGGGACGGGAAATTTTCAGAACAGCGGCGCTTCCTTCCGCGTCCTCCGGTTCCGAATGGCCGGCATAATACAGGCGCCGTTCCAGGGCCTGCTCGGCTTCCTGCCGGGTGCTGCCCAGCTGGGAAATGGAGGGCACGATCTCGCCCCATCCCCAGGCCAGCCGCCAGCTGGTATTTTTTTTCTGGCTCATGGTGGTCTCGAACAGGGTCAGATCCTGCTTGATCCGGGAGGATCTGGCCTGCTCCGGGTAGCGAAGTACCGCACCCCGGGTCATATCGTCCAGGGAGAAGGGCTCAAAATCGCACCGGCCCACCCAGAAGCCGGCGACCTGCCTCCGCGCCTCAAAAATATTTAAGGAGAGAGAGGGGGAACCTTCCGGTGCTGACAAGGGTTGGCAGCGGTAGAGGAACAGGACATATTTCCCGGATTTTGTGAAAGGATGGTTCATTCTTTCCAGAATTTTGGTCCATTCTTTGTCAGAACCTTCGTCGCCGGAAGCCACCATACCGATCAGTTTCTCCGCAATTTCCTCCTCCGTTGCCTGAACCAGCTTCTGCAGCTGCTCCTTTTCACGGCTCTCCTTCTCGACGGTATGGATCAGCCGGAGGAAAGGCGGATAGATCTGGAAGACCAGCAGCAGGGAAACCGCGGCGATCATCACCAGCAGGAACATCAGAAGGGGAAAGACGGTTTTGAGCACCGACAGGCCCGGAGGCTGGATCGTCCTGTCCGGGGCGCAGGAGATGAAAAACCAGTCCAACTCCGGAGAATAAAGCCGCATCACCAGAGTGCGGGGCTGGTCCGGGAGGCGGTAGCACTGGGAAGTGCCGGTGTCCTCCTCCAGAATCAGATCGGTAGAGGTGAAGGTGGGATATTCCAGCAGACCGGGGAAGAGGGGCTCCTCACGGCCATCATAGACAGCCAGCGGCCAGGCGAGAGGATAGATGTCATTCTTGGCAAACCAGGCATAGAGACGGTTCGGATCAATGGTAACCGACAGGGCTGCCACCGGCATTTCCTCGGGATAGCCGACGGCGATCCGCAGCTTCCCGTCCTGCATCGCCGCCACCGCGTGAAAATCCCCACCCATAATATAAGGAAGCGAAGGCAGAGCACCCTCCGCCGTGGTGAAATCAGAGAAACGGTTTTTATCTGCATACACATCCCAGCCGGAAACCGTGTTGTCATCCTGGATGACAACCCCGCTCTCCAGCACCAGAAGCGCCGCATCCGAAACAATATCCTCCGCATCGGTCCATTTGTCCAGCGCCAGAGAAGTGGAGATCAGCTCATTCTGATCATAGCCCCGGCCGGCGACGACGTAATGGTTCACCTCGTGATTCTCAAAAAAAAGAAGCATCTGGTCCGACAGCTTCTGCAGCCGGTCCTCCGCCGCAAACTGCAGCGTCTCCATATATTTCCCATTAAAGTTAATGGAATTCTCACGGAAATTCCGGATATAATATCGATTAAAAACGATATAAACCGTACACAGAATCAGAACCAGCAGAACGGAGAGCACAGCCGTCATCCGCAGCAGCAGGCTGTTCGTGCGAAAACCGGATTTTCTTTTCAGATCGGATGATTTCATAGAAACTCCCATAATACTCCCAAACACTCCCGTGACTACCAGGCGATGGAGCGGTGACTATCCGTGATTATCCGGCAGATGAGATTCGAGTCTCCGGCGGAATAAATGACATTTATAGAAGAACAATTATACGGTAGTTTGTCTTGCGTTACTATTATAATCATGGAAATCATCGAATGCAAGAGAAAATCCGAAGGAGACAGGGGACGGACCTTTGTCTCCTTTTTTGCGAGACTCTGGAGACTGGGAGGAGACAGGGGACGGACCTTTGTCTCCTTTTTTGCGAGACTCTGGAGACTGGGAGGAGACAGGGGTCTGTCCCCTGTCTCTTTAGTAAGATTGCATGCATTCATTGGTTGATTTTACAGTAGGGATAGATTAGAATAAAAAGAGCGCAAGGATGTGGTCGAGGAAATAAACGATATTTCCAGGAGGTTTTTATGAATTCTATTTTTAAAGGATCCGGTGTGGCGCTGGTTACGCCGATGAAAGAAAACGGAGAGATCAATTATGACTCCATGGAGAAGCTGATCGAGGCGCAGATTGCGGGGGGTACTGATGCGCTGATCGTCTGCGGCACTTCTGGTGAGGCGCCTACGCTGGATGATCCGGAGCATCTGGAGGCGATCCGGTTTGCCGTGGATGTGACGAAGGGGCGGGTTCCCGTGATTGCCGGAACCGGCTCGAACAATACGGCGCATGCGGTTATGATGTCCGAGGAGTCGGAGAAACTAGGAGCGGATGGTCTGCTGCTGGTGACT
>CAMOYN010000067.1 GCA_946630035.1 uncultured Lachnospiraceae bacterium | reverse complement strand
GCCAGTCCATCCGGATACCCTTTTCCGTCATACCGCTCATGATGCCACCGGGCTCCGATGGTCAGTTCCGGCATATCCGTGATATAGCTCAGGATCTCGCTTCCCTTTTCCGTGTGCTTTTTGATCATATGATATTCTGCCTCTGAGAGACCGGTGGGTTTTCTGAGAATGGCATCATCGATCCCGATCTTTCCGATATCGTGAAGCAGCGCCATCTGTTTCAGTTTCTCAATATAGACAGGGCTTTTTCCCATTCTCTCTGCGATCAGGGAAGAATATCTGGCGACCCGGACCGAATGTCCCCCGGTGTAGGTATCTTTGTAGTCAATGGCATGGGCAAAGGCTGTGGTCATCTGTTCCAGGAGTCTTTTCTCCTTTGAAACCATATAATCGGAGTACCCCATCTCATAGGACAGGAAAATGGAAAAGATGGCGATGTCATTGGAAATCGTGGAAATCGAAAAGCCATATAAGAACAACTGTATAATGGTTCCGATAATAGGGATCAGAATGAACAGAAGAAACGAATTTCTTTCATTTTTCTTCAGAGAACCCCAGTTTGAGAAGATGGTTCCGGCACAGATCCCCAGGGGGATTTCTGTCAGCAGAAGCAGACTCGGATAAGACTCCATCCGGAAATACTGGTTGTTCTCATCAAAGGAATAGTAATATCCGAAAACTCTCGACAGAATCAGCATCAGAAGGCCGATTACGATGACCGCTTCCGCCACAGATCGTAGCCGCTGATCCACTTTCCCGTGGTTTCTCTCTACCACCCGGAATACATAGGCCAGAACAAAATGCAGGAGAATATAGTTGCAGAAAAACACCGTGAAATTCGTGATGCGCACCATGTGATAACCAAGTTCTGTCGCATCTCCACGATAATAATAGGCCAGCGCGTCCGCAGAATTTACCACCGCATTAAGTGTCAGTATCCCGATGAGGCATACCGCTCCCTTGTTATCATATTTCCGTGTCAGGGACACACACAGAGCGGTGATAATACAAAAAGCAGAACTCCAAAGTTCAAAGGAAACACGCAAACACTGCTCAAAATTCATCGATATTCTCCTCTGCCCGTCCGTGATCGGCTTTTAGCCGTCAGAGACATACCGATTATATATTGTCACTTCCTTATTTGCAATATCCAATTTTCGTTTTTTCGGCGCTCATACGTTTTCGGTCGAAACTTTTGCGCATTGTGCGGTCGGCGCTGTCGACAAAATACGTTATATGCACATCCAGAGGAAAAGCCGAGACCACAAGGGCGGCCGCCCTTGTGGTCCCGGTGTCCATTGACAAACCCCAATATCCTTTTTTGACAAATAGCGGTATTCTTAGTTATACTCGGGCAGTAAGCAGCAGATATCTGTAAGAAACTGTAGACATCTGCCCTCTCCCGTAGTAACAATAGCTGATTTATCTGCTTTCGAGATAAAGCATCCAATGAAAAAAGACCCACCGGATTTCTCCGACAGGTCTTTGGTTCATAGGCTTTACGATAATTCAGTTTGTCAAAAATTCGATAATCGGGTGTGGTAAGGGATATTCTATTCCAGTTCGATCGTTCCGGGTGGTTTGGATGTCAGGTCATAGAGTACCCGGTTGACTCCGTCTACTTCATTGATAATCCGTCTCATGCATTTCTGCAGGGTCGCCCAGGGGATTTCCGCGGCTTCGGCGGTCATGAAATCGGAGGTGAGTACGGCACGAAGGACAATGGCAAGTCCGTAGGTGCGGTGGTCTCCCATGACGCCTACGCTGTGCATGTTGGAGAGGGCTGCGAAGTACTGCCCGAGGTTTTCATCGATGCCGGCAAGGTGGAGTTCTTCCCGGAATATGTAATCCGCTTCCTGCACGATGCGGACCTTTTCCGGCGTGATCTCACCGACGATGCGGACGGCCAGTCCGGGGCCGGGGAAGGGCTGGCGGTATACCAGCTCTCTGGGGATGCCCAGTTCCCGTCCGACCTGGCGGACTTCGTCTTTGAAGAGCATCCGGAGGGGCTCGATGGGTGTTTCTTCAAAGCCAAGTTCCCGTACCAGTTCGATGGGAAGGCCGCCTACATTGTGGTGGGATTTGATGACGTCACTTTTCTTTCCGTCACCGCTCTCTACCACATCGGGGTAGATCGTTCCCTGGGCGATGTAGCGGATTTTCCCTTTGTGTTTTCTTGCTTCATCGCCGAACACTTCCACGAATTCGTTGCCGATGATTTTCCGTTTCGTCTCAGGTTCGGTCTGGCCGGTGAGACGGCGGTAAAAGCGGTTCTGGGCGTTAACGCGGACGAAGTTCAGCTGAAAATCGCTGTCCGGTCCGAAGGTCCGTTCTACTTCATCGCCTTCGTTTTTGCGCATGAGTCCGTGATCCACAAATACGCAGGTGAGCTGATCTCCGATGGCTCGGGACAGCAGGGCTGCGGTCACGGTGGAATCCACACCGCCGGAAAGGCCGAGGAGCACATGGTCATCCCCGATTTTCTCCCGGAGGTCACGGATGGTCTCTTCCACGAAGGAGGACATCTGCCAGTCGCCACAGCATCCACAGATATCCTTCACAAAGTGCTGCAGCATCTTTGTGCCTTCCGCGGTATGAAGGACTTCCGGATGGAACTGCACGGCATAAAGCCGGCGGGACGCATCCTCCAGCGCCGCCACCGGGCACTTGTCGGTATGAGCAGTGACCCGGAACCCTTCCGGAACCCTGGCGATATAGTCGGTATGGCTCATCCAGCAGGTGGTAACCGGGGCTACATCGCCAAAAAGCAGGGAATCCGATGCATCAAGAATGACTTCCGTGTGGCCATATTCACTGGAGGGGGCGGTTTCGACCACACCTCCCAGGCGGTAGCTCATGAGCTGGGATCCATAACAGATGCCCAGAACCGGAATTCCCATCTCGAAGAGTTCCCGAGAGCAGGTGGGAGAGTCCTCCGCAAATACGCTGTTGGGTCCCCCGGTCAGTATGATTCCTTTGGGGGACATCGCCTGTATCTTTTCCAGTGACAGTGTATTCGGATGAATCTCGCAGTAAACATTACATTCCCGCACCCTGCGGGCGATCAGCTGTTTGTACTGTCCCCCAAAATCCAGTACAATAATTAATTCTTTCCCCAAATTACTCTGTTTCCTCCTGTTTTTCCTCACAGCAGCAGCTCTCGGGTTCTTCCGTCTTCTCCTCACAGCAGCAGCTCTCAGGTTCTTCCGTCTTCTCCTCACAGCAGCAGCTCTCGGGTTCTTCCGTCTTCTCCTCACAGCAGCAGCTCTCGGGTTCTCCAGTCTCTTCTGCTTTCTCTTCGCAGCAGCAGCTCTCGGTCTCTTCTGCCTTTTCCACTTTTTCAGTGGCGGCGCCCCAGATATCATTGGCTACATCAGCGACCCGGGAGGCTGCCTGTTTGGCTGCGCCAAACATCTGCTCTGCCGTATTCTCTATGGTTTTTCCAATCTCTTCTACCACATCTTCTGCGTCGGTCTCTGCTTCTTCCTCTGCTTCTTCCTCTGTTTCTTTCTCAGGCTCCTCTTCTTCCTCCTCTTCCGGGGCGGGAGCGCCGCATTTCTGGCAGAAAGCGGCATCCAGGGGCAGTTCTGCACCGCAGGCGCTGCAGACCTTTACACCCTTGATCAGATGGATGGCTGCCTGGATCTTCTTAACCTCTTTTTCCAGTTTTTTTGCATCCTCCCACAATTCTTCCAGTTCTTCGGGGATATCTTCTTCATGATATTTGCAGAAGGTACGGCCGATCTGCGCATAGATCTCGTCCAGCTCTGCCATGGCCGAAGCTTTTTTCTGTTTCAGCTGTACTTCTTCTGCTTTTTCCTTAACTTTGCCGCTGACCTCGCGACCGGTTTTTGCCAGTCTTTTGCTGATAGATTCCCAATCCATGATATATCCTCCTTTTTATTTTATTGACCCTGCTATCCTATTATTTTCCCGCATTGTCATTTTCAGTATTGCCGTAGAAATGCTCGATTCCGGACATCGTGGCGTGCATATTGGCCATCAGCAGGTCCACGATGGTAATGGCCGCCATGGCCTCCACCACCACCTGGGCGCGCCGGACCACGATGGGATCGTGTCTCCCGTGAATGGATACGGTGACTTCTTCGCCGGACCGGTTTACCGTCTCCTGCTCTCTGGCAATGGAAGGGGTCGGTTTGAAGGCAGCCCTCAGAATGATGTCACTGCCATCGGAGATTCCTCCGAGGGTTCCTCCGGCATGATTGGATTTTTTCACAATCTTCCCTTCTTTATCTAAACGAAACGGGTCATTATTCTGTGAACCGGTCGTCCCGGCGACAGCAAATCCGTCTCCGATTTCCACGCCTTTGACTGCTCCGATACTCATAATGGCTTTGGCCAGAGACGCATCCATCTTTTCGAATACCGGGTCTCCCAGACCGGCGGGGACGCCGTGAATAACGCACTCTACGATACCACCCGCCGAATCCATCTCTTTCATCTTCCGGTCCAGGAATTCTTTTACCTTTTCTTCCTCCCCGGCGTCTATCCCTCCTACGGAGATCACCCGGGTATCAAAGGAAATCCCGATCCGTTCAAGAATCTTCTCTGCGATCGCTCCGGCCGCGACACGCCCGATGGTTTCCCTGGCGGAGGATCGGCCGCCTCCCCGGTAATCTCTTATACCGTACTTTGCATCAAATGTATAATCCGCATGGCCGGGGCGGTAGATATCCCGGATCGTCGAGTAATCGGAAGACCGGTGATCCTTGTTTTTTACCATCATGGAAATCGGTGCCCCGGTAGTCACGTTTTCAAAGACGCCGGAGAGGATCTGAATCTCATCCTCTTCCTTTCTGGCGGTGGTATACTTTCCCTGACCGGGTTTCCTGCGGTCCATCAGCACCTGGATATCCGCCTCCGTCAGCGGCAGTCCCGCCGGGCATCCATCCACGACTACCCCCACAGCCGGTCCGTGGGATTCCCCCCAGGTAGTCACCGAAAAATATCTGCCATAGATTGATCCTGACATGCAATTCTCCTTTTCCCCTCGAAATTTTACAAAATATTTAAAATGAATATACCACAAATAAAAACGCTTTACAAGTTTCTGAAAATGAATTATACTTTTAAATGAATTTAACAAATCATGTTTCACAGGGATCAGAATCGTCCCTGAGACGAGGAGGATATGTATATGAAAGCATTCATGAAAGAGTTCAAGGAATTCATCGCTAAAGGCGATGTGATGAGCATGGCTGTTGGTATCATCATCGGCGGAGCCTTCACTGCGATTGTCACTTCCCTGGTAGATGACGTGATCGGACCGATCATCGGTATGATCTGCGGCGGCATCAATTTCAGCGGTCTGGCCATCACAGTAGGATCGGCTCAGCTCATGGTGGGTAACTTCATCCAGGCAATCATCAATTTCCTGATCACCGCTCTGGTTCTGTTCTCGGTTCTGAAAGCCTTCAACAAATTCAAGAAGCAGGAAGAACCCGCTCCCGAACCCGAGCCCGAGACTCCCGCAGATGTTGTTCTGCTTACGGAGATCCGTGATCTGCTCAGCAAAAAATAATTCTACCTGAGAATGCAAAAAACTCTGACGGTTATCCGCCAGAGTTTTTTTATGCCCTTTTTACGGGGCTGTATTCTGAATTTACGACAATGTCCGGACCTGATCCATCGCGGCCTCGAGCTGCTCATCGGCATCTGTCGTGAGGTCATCCCTTACTTCCATGTCCGGCTCGATCCCTACGCCGTGGATGTCGGTCCCGTTCGGCGTAAAATAATGCGCGGTTGTCAGTTTTACGCCGGATCCGTCCGACAGGGGGAAGAAGGTCTGCACAATGCCTTTTCCGAAGGACTGTTCGCCCATCAGGGTCGCTCTTTCGTGATCTTTCAGGGATCCGGAGAGCACCTCGGAAGCGCTGGCAGAGTTTCCATTGATCAGAATAACCATGGGATCTGTGCAGATCTGGCTGGAGGTAGCATCATAATTGGTCCGGTTTCCCTGTTTGTCCTCCGAGTAGAAAATGTTGGACTCCGGCAGGAACATGTCGGCGATGGACAGCACACTGGTCAGCATACCGCCGGGGTTATCTCTGAGATCCAGTACGAGTTTCTGCATTCCCTCTTCATGGAGAGCACTCAGGGCATCCTGCATCTGGGTCACGGAAACGGAGTCGAATTCTGTCAGACGGATATAGCCGATTCCCTCTTCCTTCATCTCATACTCCACCGTGATTTTTTCCACATTTTCCCGTACCATCGTGAGATCCAGATATGCGCCGTCCCGGTATACGGTTACCACAACCTGGGTACCGCTTTCTCCGCGGATCTTTGCCACGATATTGTTCAGGTCTTCCCGGGTGATATCCTCACCGTCCACCTTCACCAGGATATCCCCCTCCTGCATGCCGCCTTTCTCTGCCGGGCTGCCGGCATAGACCGTAAGGGCCGTTACCACCTTCGTGTCCGGATCCTGCTTTACAGCCACGCCGATCCCTACGTAGGATCCATCACCGTCCGCGATGGTATCGGCAAACTCTTTCGGTGTATAGTAAACGGAATAGACATCATCCAGGCCGTTGACATATCCCTTCAGGGTATTGGTCAGCATATTTTCACGGCTGACGGGAAAAATAAACTGGCTGTCAATCAGCCGGTCTATCTCCGCCATCTTGCCAGCCAGTTCCTGGGTGAAACCATATTCTCCGCCGGAAAGCGGATCCGAGGGTACCTCCGAAACCTCGCCGGTTTCGGAAGCACCTTCTTCAGACGGAACCTCTGTTTCCAGAGGCTGTTCCGCAGCAGTTGTTTCTGTCGGCTGTTCTGAGGAGGGAGCTGCTTCTCCTGCCTCTTCCGGTACAGGGGCCGCCGTTTCCTCTCCGCTCTCAGAATACGGTACGGTTGTCTCCTCCGCCGGTGCTGTGACATCGGCTTCTTCTGTCAGGGCCGGAGCTTCGGTTTCCGGTACGGTTGTTTCCGGTACGGTTATCTCTTCCGTAGGATCCGCCGGTGCACTCGTGCCGGGCACGGCCAGATTGAGCGGCCAGCGAAGAGCAAATCCCCGTGTCACGGCCGCGGCAAACACCACCACCAGGGTACTGATCAGAAGCATGGAAATCATGCCGGCAATAAAACCGCTCCGGAAGCTCTTTTTCTTTATGTATTTTAAAGAGTTTTCCGGCCGGTCGGATGGTGCCGGTGACGTGGGCGGCGTCGGAGGTGTGGGCGGTGTCGGCGGTGTCGGCGGCACCGCAGAAGCTCCGGTCGTTCCTGTGTAGGAAGAGGTTCCTTCCGCCCCGGAAGCGGATGCGGAACTCTCCGGCCCGAAGGTATTCGGAGTACCTGACTCAGCTGCCGGCTCATTCACCTCTTTGAATTCGAAATCGGCTACCGTTTCATCCATTCTATTCTCATCCATGTTGTTTCCCTCTCTGAAAAATGTTTTTTCAAAAAAATCCAAAAAGCAACCTCTCAGTTTGTTCTCAAAACATCCTCTATGTCTTATAATAACACTAATCTGGTTTTTCTGTATACCCCTATCTGTAAATTTTTCAGCAGAAAGGTGATTTTTTTAACATGAACAGTGATGACAAACGACGTGCAGCTATCGGTCTGCGGATCCGCAGGGAGCGAATCATCTGGAATCTGACCCAGGAGGAACTTTCCCGTATTCTCGGAATCAGCCCGAATTATCTCGGACAGATCGAGCGCGGGACCCGGGAACTCTCCCGAAAGATGGAGGACCGTCTCTGTGAGACCTTCAATCTCACGCGGGAAGAGTTTTATCACGGGAAACCTCATCGGAGCTGGGTCTCCATGACGGCGGAATCCGGGGTGATCTTCCACGACCTGACAGAAGATGACATCGGTCGTCTGCTGCATAGCTGTACGCCGGAGGAACTGCAGTTCTTCGGACATCTGATCCGATGCGTCCTGCATTACCTGCACAATCCGGCGACCCGAGGCCAGCTGCTTCCCAGCTTCTCCGAGGAGGATCTGCCGCCGGAGGAAGAGGAAGAATCCACCACCTATCCGGTGGGATAAGGGATAGTCCCTGGGGGAGAAAAATCCGGCACTTCACAGCTGCACTAAGTACAAGGACGCCAGGGCGTTCTTATCCTCTGTGCCGGCTCCCGCCCCGACGGGTGGGAGCCAGCCGGATTCCCTCCTCAGTGATCTCTATCTTTTCCTGCTTCAAAAGACGCCCCACCGCTCTCTTGAATTCATTTTTACTCATCTGAACTTCCGCCTTGATCTGTTCCGGACTGGCTTTATCCGTAAAGGGAAGGAATCCGTCATAGGACTGTATGACCTCAAGAACCTTCCTGGCATCTTCATCCATCTGGGCATAAGCCTTCTTCCGGGTGCTGAGATTCAGCTTCCCGTCCGGACGGACTTTGATCACCCGGGCCTCCACCGTATCACCGATCTTCAGTTTCTGATACAGTTCCTGATTGGGAATCATACCAAAATACCGGCCGTCCACCGCTACGAAAGCACCGATCTCATCCCGGACCAGGTATACCGTCCCGCTGACCTTGTCATTCCGCTCATAAGGCGATTCGGCGGAAAGATGATCGTAGATGTTCATGGTAGCACACAGCCGGTTGCTTTTATCGATGTACAGCATCGCCAGGATCTTCATACCGGGACGCAGCTTCATCTTCTGTTCTTTGTAGGGAAGGAAGAGATCTTTTTCCAGTCCCCAGTCCAGGAAAGCACCGATCTCTGTCACAGACACGACGGGGAGCATCGCCATCTCCCCCAGCTCCATCGCCGGTTTTCTGGTGGTGGCAATCAGCCGGTCTTCCGAATCTCTGTATACGAATACGGACAGCATGCTTCCCACCACAGCCCCCTCCGGGATCTGTTTTCCCGGGAGAAGCAGGGTAACCACCGGATCCGACGGATCCGCCAGCAGGGCACCGGAATCATTGATTCTTACCAGACGCAGCGTCTGGGTTTTTCCTAATGTAAACATACTATATGCCTTTCACTTTTTCTGATCATTCCTCTTTGCCGCGTACAGCTACCACGGCAAAGATGGTACCGTCTTCTTTTTCCAGGGAAACGACCTGCCATCCATCCTTTTCCCCCATCCGGGGAAAGATGGTATCTCCCGGCAGGGCTGCCGTGCGGTACTCCGCCCGCAGCTCATACACCGGTTTCTCCATCGAAAAATACTCCGCGGCCATCTGAATGTACTGTACATTATTTACGTGATGGTTCATATCCAGGTGAGCCCGGCGTACCGGGACCGGATCCTTTTCCGCCATCTGTTCCGGAAGAGAGATCTTACGTGTATCCGCATAGGTCATCTCCAGAGGTTCATCCATACCGTAGGGACTTTTCTCGTCCTCCGCCGGACGGACCGGGCGCATCCTCTGCGTATCCAGCATCGTCCAGAGGGAATTGGCTTTCACCATGGGCTTTCCGGCCGCGTCATAGAGAGCAAAATTCCGGTATCCCAGAAAGTGTTCAAATTTCCAGGGTCGGGTCTCCGCCACAAAGGTTTCCCGGTTTTCGGGATATCTCTCAAAAAACACCTGCCAGAACGACAACATCCAGGCCCGGTGTCTTCCTGCCAGGAACTCCTGCCCGATCCCCAGTGCTTCTGACTGATAGTCAGAGCAGTCCTGGAAAAGATCCATAACCGCCGGAATGGTCATCCGGCCATTCTCGTCCATTTCACTATATCTCACCCTGTCGCTGAACTGATACATAATCCCCCTCCTACCGAACGATCTGATACTAAAGTAAAAGCCCACACAAACGTAACCGAATGTGTGGGCCTGAATCAGCTGGGCTACAAGGATTCGAACCTTGAAATGACGGAGTCAGAGTCCGTTGCCTTACCATTTGGCGATAGCCCATCGCTAAGCACGAATCGTATTATAACTCCGTCTATTCACTTTTGCAAGTACTTTTTTAAAAAAATTTCAAATTATTTTCAGTATGTTTGTAGTATGCCTTTCAGGGCGGTATACAGCCGCTCCATCTCCTCCGGAGTACCTACCGTGATCCGAAGGAAATTGTCGATTCTCGGTTTTGAGAAATAGCGGACGTAGATGTGCTCCCGGCGCAGGGCCTCGAAGATTTCTCTGGCAGGGACCCTCTCGTGGGTGACAAAGAGGAAGTTTGCGGAAGACACCGGTCCGGAGAAGCCCAGCTCCGCCAGACGCCTCACGGCTTCCTCTCTCGTATTCTGAATCCGTGCGATATGATCGCGGAACCAGTCTTCGTCTTTCAGAGAAGCTGTCCCCGCGGACAGAGCGGTCTGGTTCATCGTATAGGAATTGTAGGAATTCCTCACAGACTGCATGGCGGCAATCAGAGCCGGCTGACCGATCGCAAACCCGATCCGCATGCCCGCCAGAGACCTCGATTTTGAGAAGGTGCGTGTAATCAGGAGATTGTCGTATTTTGAAATCAGCCCGAGAGAACTCTCCCCGCCGAAATCGATATAAGCCTCGTCTACGATCACCACGCTGGCTGGATTGCGGCTCACTATATCCTCCACAAAGGAAGGACTTTCCAGAATCGCCGTAGGAGCATTGGGATTCGGGAATACAATGCCTCCGTTTTCTTTATAATAATCTTCTTTTCTCAGATGAAATGTCTCATCCAGAGGCTGTTTCTGAAAGGGAATCTGCAGCATATCGGCCCATACTTCATAAAATGCATAGGAGATATCCGGAAACAGCACCGGCTTTTCCGAGTTAAAAAACGTCATAAACGCCATTCCCAGCACGTCATCGGAGCCGACTCCGACAAAGACCTGGTTCTCTTCCACCTGATAATACTCCGCCAAAGCCCGGATCAGTTCCCTGCAGTCCGGATCCGGATAACGGCGGAGAGATTCATCGCTCACCGCTGCGATGGCTTCCCGCACACCCGGAGCCGGGGGATAGGGGTTCTCATTGGTATTCAGTTTCGTCACCGTCGTAACCTGGGGCTGTTCCCCCGGAACGTAGGGTTCCGTTTTTCTTACGTTTTTCATCCATTCGTTCATATAAATCCCTCTTTTTTCAATACTCCCACGCCAGTTCGTGAAGAGTTTTTTTCCTTTCCAGTATCACTTCCATGATCTTCAGAGCGGTCAGAATCCCGTCACAGGTGGAGGCGTATTTGCCAAAGATCAGATGGCCGTCCGGATCTCCCCCCAGCCGGGCCCCATGCTCCATCATCGCCTTGTAGACATTTCCGCTCCCTGTTTCCGCCTGCACGCAACGGATCCCAGCCTCCTTCAGCGCCTTATTCAGGCCCTGACCGGCTTTGGACGTGATAACCACGGTATCCGCCGACAGCTGGCCTATATCCCTCATATACGAGGCACAGAGGTACAGCAGACGGTCTCCGTCTACGACACACCCGGTTTCATCCACGGCAATACACCGGTCCGCATCTCCGTCGAAGGCAAATCCGATATCCAGATGCTCTTCTGCAACGTATCGTTGCAGATCTTCCGGGTACAGAGAACCACAGGCCTGATTGATATTGGTGCCATCCGGCTCACAGTGGATCGTATATACCTTGGCTCCGAGA
>CAMOYN010000066.1 GCA_946630035.1 uncultured Lachnospiraceae bacterium | reverse complement strand
ACGCCGGTGTCCTGGCAGGAAGGGCGGTTCAGCTTTACCGCCAGTTCCTGGTTGCGGAACATGGTATCATAGATAACCTTGGCCATGGGGCTGTCTTCCTTGGACCGCAGCTCTTCCAGTTTTGCGATCACGTCATCCGGCAGTTTCTTTCCGGTAAATCCTACAAATGCTGCCATAATATCGGTCATTTTTCTGACCTGAGCTTCCTTAGACATGTTTTCCTCCTTGCTGCCCGGCACCCCGCCGGGCGGTGAATCTATTTACGTAACATCTGCATCATTTATGTTGTCACGCAATCCGATATATCCGGACTACGGTTCGGTTCCTTTGTTTTTCCCACTTGTGATGATTTTTCCACTTCCGATATCACGGATAGAACGGGAATGCGATCGGAAGTACGATCATGCTTACGATCAGGGCGATTATGATCAGGGGCAGGCCGGATTTGACATAATCCATAAACTTGTAATTTCCGGCGCCAACCACCATGGTATTGGCAGGCATTCCGATGGGCGTTGCGTAGGCACAGGATCCGCCGATTACGCAGGCCATCAGGACCGCCCGGGGATCCGCGCCCATTCCCTGAGCGATGGAGAGGCAGATAGGAGCCATCAGCGCCGTCGTAGCTGTATTGGACATGAAGTTGGTCATCACACAGCAGAGCAGCAGTACCACGAAGGTCAGGACATAGGGAGAAGGATCCGCTCCCAGTGCTCCGATCACTTTGTCTGCCACCATCTGGCCGGCTCCGGTTTCCTGCAGAGCGGATGCCAGGGAAAGAGTTCCGCCGAAGAGGAAGATCGTCTTCAGGTCAATGGATTTGAGGGCTTCTTTTTCAGAAATGACCCCGGTCAGAATCAGCAGGATGGCTCCGATGCATCCAGTAACGGAAAGCTTGATTCCGATCTGATCCTCAAAAATCATACCCAGCAGGGTTGCCACCAGAATCACCAGGGAGAGGATCTTCTTCCACTGAGGTACATCGCTGAAATCTCTCACCTCATCGAATACCGAATCTCCGCTGTCGGTGGTATCGTGATTCGGCAGCAGCCGGAATCCGATAGTTGCGTAGAACAGGATCCCTGCCACCAGAATCGGCAGCCCGACGATGGCGTACTCGAAGAAACCGAAGGAAAGATTGATCTGCTGCAGAGTGCTCTGGGCGATCATATTGCCGGGAGCTCCGATCAGGGAGAGGTTACCTCCCATGGCCGCCGCAAGCACCAGCGGCATCAGCAGGCGGGAACGCTTAAATCCGGACTTGGCCGCGATACCGATGACCACGGGAATCAGAATCGCCGCGGTACCGGTGTTGGAAAGGACACCGCTCATCAGACCTACGATCACCATGATCGCTACGATCAGGCTTCTCTCCGTTTTCGCGAACTTCGTAACCAGGCCGCCGATCTCGTTGGCCATCCCGGTCTCAAAGAGAGCACCGCCGACGATAAACATGGCGACAAACAGGATAACGTTGCTGTCAATAAACCCCGAGAATGCGGTCTTTACATCCAGGACTTTGGTCAGACACAGGCCGACACAGACAATCATGGAGGTCAGGCCCAGGGGAATTTTCTCAGTTACAAACATGACGATGGCAAATGCCAGAAAAAGCAGTGTAATCGTTGCGGGACTCATCGCTTTTTTCCTCCTCCATTCCGTATCCGCAGATCGGAAAAATGTTTTCTTTTCTAAATTATCTGGCATCGGCCGAATGCACTTTTTTCTTACAATTGCATTATACGTCCGCTTATCGCGTTTGTCTATTTAATGAATCGAATATGCCAATAAAATATTTTTATTTAACACTTGTTATGTAGAATATTTTGTGGGATAATACTAAGAGAGCATTACTATTATATTTGGCTTATTCTGGAGATTGACCTATGACTTTAAATCAGCTTCGATATTTCTGCGCGGCCGCGCGTTTTCACAGCATCACCCAGGCGGCGCGTTCCCTTTTTGTGACTCAGCCCACCGTGTCCCTCGCCATCCGCGAGCTGGAAAAGGAATTTTCTATTATTCTTTTTTCCTACACTAAGAATCGCCTGGAACTGACCCAGGAAGGTGAGATATTCTTTGAGCGTGCTCTTCATCTTCTGGAAGTCAGCGATGATATGCAGGCAAGTTTCTCGGATTCCTCCCGTTTCCGTTCCACCGTGCGGCTTGGCATCCCTCCGATGCTGAGCGCCATCTTCTTTCCGGAGCTGATGGATGCTTTCCACGAAAAACATCCGGACATCTGGCTGGAACTGGCGGAGTACGGCTCCGTTCGCGCCTGCAGCATGGTGCAGGATGAACAGCTGGATATCGGTCTGGTGAATATGGAGATGTACAGCATCGACAAATTCTCCTATCAGGTTCTGGCGGACGATCAGCTGGTATTCTGCGTCTCCCCGGAACATCGGCTGGCTTCCCACGCCTCCATTTCCCTGAAAGAGCTGGATCAGGAACCACTGATATTGTTTAATCACGACTCGGTTCAGAATCACCTGCTGAATATGCAGTTCCATTCCCTGGGAATACGGCCACAGGTAGTCCTGCACTCCAGCCAGATCACCACCACCCTGAAATTCCTCCGCCAGGGAAAATGCGGCTGTTTCTTCTTCTCCTCCATGCTCCCCTATGTACCCGAAGTAAAAGGGATCCCCGTCACTCCGGAAATCCCTGTCAAGATCGGCCTGGTATGGAAGAAAGGAAAATACATCTCCTCCTCCGCCCAGGCATTTATTCATTTTTGCGAACAGTACTATCGGTAACCCACGGGGACAGGTTACTTGGATCAGGTTTTCATTGGGACAGAGGGACGTTCGCCTTGTCCCAAAATTATTCTTTCTGCATACGAAAGTATTCGTTCAGATACGGAACAGCATATTCGACAAAACCACGACGTTTTGAAACGATCACACCGGCCTGGATCAGCCTGTTTTTATAGCGCTGTCCAAAGGAAGGTTCCACATGGAGGCGGGTACATAGGTCTTTTATGGAGCTCTCCTTTTCATCCTGAGACATTGCTTCCAGAAAGTCAATATCTCTTTCGGAAAGTGGCGATAATGTTGTCTCGCAGATGTCCGCGATAAACTCTTTTCGCGCATAAGAAAGCGCCCGGTGATATTCCGGTTCCGTGATAACACCGTCATCCGAAGCGGAGATGGTAATATAGTGTCCAATCAACTGCATCATATACGGAGAACCACCGGTTTCCGCAGCAGCACGGTCGATCCATGGATCGGAGATGGAAATTCCAAGTCTTTCGAAACACTTGTGATAATAGATTGCGATCTCCGAAACAGAGATCGGAGCAAGCTGCAATCTGGATGCGCGGTTAAAAAACGTAAGGACATGCTGATTCAGTGCCTGTGAAACGGTCGCAGGGAGTCCGGCAAAAACAACGGCTATGTTCTGACCTTCCCCGACCATCTCCTGATACGCAATGATCAGCTTCTTTAATTCTTCACTGTTACCCTGTACCTCATCTATCAGAATCAGAACACCTTTTCCTGCGTCTTTTGCTTTTATACAGAAGTCCAGAAGTCTGTAGGCAAAACTTTTTTCAGGCTCTTTATCTCCCTCTGTCTGAATGCCTGCGCTGAACCCCAGGAACCCCAAGGTCCCACCGGTTATCCTGTTTTTTTTCGGCGGAAGGTATTTCTGTCCGTCACGCTCCAGCTTTTCCAGAATCCTCTCCAGCATGTCGCCAGAGACAACGGTAGGGGACGCAACAATATAATTATGTTGTCTGGCATAGTCAGCTAACTCGAGAAGCAGCACCGTTTTCCCAAGTCCCCGTTGTCCGATGATTAGACGGGCCCGTTCTTTACTTCCGGGAACAGCATCCAGCCCTGCCGCCAGAAGTTTCATATCAAAATCCCTGCCGACCAATGTTCCCGGTTTATTACCAAAGGCAGGCGAAAAAAGTGTATCTTTCATCTGTAGAACCTCCTTCCTGTCAGTTTTGTAATGAATTGTTTATTTTGTTTATATTTGTTTGTTATGTTCATAAACAGAATATCATAATCCATACAGGGTAGTCAAGCCAGAAAAACCACGGCAACCCGTGGTTTTTCTGGTCCATTATCGCGTCAAGTCCACAAATGCCTTGATCAGCTTTGCGGTCAGGCCCCAGATCACCCGTCCTTCGTATTCATAGAACAGGATTCTGTCTTTGCGCTCCCGCCAGGAGTAATCTCTTCCGCCGTGGATTTTTTCAAAGGGGAAGTCCTCCCCCAGTTCCACTCGCCATTTCACTTCGTGTATTTCCGGTGTGGTTTCCCGGAAGAAGGAAATAGGTACGCAGAAAACTTCCGATACCTCATCCTTATTGAATGCGCCTTCGTAATCCTTCAGCTGGCAGACGTAGGGATGAATCATCATATTGGCTCCATATACCATATCCATGGGACCCAGGATCCGGATCTGGTCTCTCGTCACCAGAAGTTCCTCCGTCATCTCGCGAATTACCGCCTGCTCCGGCGTCTCCCCCTCATCCACCATACCGCCGGGGCAGCAGATATCTCCGGGCTGATGGGCCAGTTTCTCAGAGCGGATCTCAAACAGGACCATTTCCCCTTCCGTTGTTTCCAGCAAGGTAATGGCTACAGCCGAATGATGCGCCTCCTTCTCTCCCATAATTCCGGGCTGTCGGTTTTGTAAAGATATATATCTTTCTTCTTTCATATGTTTAGTTTCATGTCCCCATGGATCATACCACAGGATGATTATTATCCGATCAGGCTTCGCAGTTCTTCGATCATCTCCTCGTCTTTCAGGCGGAATTTGACTTCCACGCGGCGGGAGGCGTCTTTGTCGATGTTGCCTGCGTCGTCCAGGATGGGGTTACTCATGGAGTGTCCGTTGACCGTCAGAATGTCCTTGAGGGTCTGGGAGTCGTCGGCATCCAGGAACTCTCCTTCGATGCCCAGCAGATACTGGGCGACGGCGAGGGATCGCTGCTGGGAGAGCTGCAGGTTGTACTCATAGGAGCCGTCGGTATCGGTGTATCCATCAATGATGATCTCTGCCACATTTCCGATGTAGTCGTCGGAGAGAAGGACGCTGCAGTAGATCGGCAGTACCTGCCGGAGTACCTGCTGGCCCTCTTCGGAAAGCTGTACATCGTCATAGGCGAACATGACGTTGGAGTCCAGCACCAGGGCACCGGTCTGCTGGTCGATCTTCACGTTCACATTGTTCGCAGAAAATTCCTGCTGCAGAGCTTCGATCACTTCGGCTTTTACGCCGATGATGCGGTCGATCTGAGCCTGCTTGTCTTTCAGCTCCTGGGTCTTGGAAGCGATCTCCTGGGACTGGGAGTTCAGGGTCTGCTGCTGTTCATCCAGGGTCGCCTGCTGCCGGTCCAGAGTGGCCTGCTGCTGTTCCAGGGTGTTCTGTTTTTCTGCCAGCAGTCTTGCCTGTTCTTCCAGAGCCACCTGTAGTTCATCCAGTGTCAGGTTCTGTTCTTCCAGTTTTTTCTTTTGCTCTGCCAGGAGGGCGTCCTGCGCTTCCAGCTCGGACTGTTTCTCCAGCATGGCAGTATTGTATTCATCCTGAAGACGGAGCCGCTGTTCCTGCTCCGCCAGTTTCTCCACATAGTTTCTCTGTGCCTGGAACAGAGTCACGCACATGATCAGTACGAACAGAAGGAGGACTCCGGCCATCATATCGGAGTAAGAGCGCCAGATGTTAAATCCTTCGCCCTCCTTCCGGCGTCGATTTCTTCTTGCCATAATCTACCTCCGCGAATCTATAAACCATTTCATAATGCCTTGCAAGATTCCCGTTTTCATCTACCTGAACCAGCTTCTCTTCTTTGCGTTCCGGTCATTCAGTTCTTTCACGCTGTGGCGGATCGCATCCAGGGTTTCTCCCTGGCGCTCCTCCGACTGGAGAATCATATTCTCCATCTGCTTCAGCATACGCTGTTCCTGTTCCTTGCTGGAGCGGGACATACCGGGATAGAGAATGATCCTCTTGCCGTCGCTTCCGGCCACTTCCATCTGGGCGAACAGCCGGCGGATCTCTTCCATGGAGGTGTTCATCATCTGCTGGGTTGCCTGCAGTTCCTTCAGGCGCTTCTCGGAATCCTCCAGAACCTGTGCATTCTTCTTGTAGACGGAAGTGATGGCGGCCAGGATTTCTTCGCTGGAGGCATTGGCCTTTTCAAAATGACCATAGGCATTGGCGGCTTCGTTGAGGTAATTCTGCATTGCCTGGTTGCAGGCCACCCAGAACCGGGCCGACTCTTTCTCGGATTTGGCCAGATTCTTCAGGGAGGCATCCTGGATCTGGGCGTAGTTCTGGATAATCTGACCGGTCTGCTCATTCATACGCCGGACGGACTCCTCCATCGCCTGCTGCATGCCGGCAATCTGAGCGACGGCGTCGTGCATGGTTCTCTCATCCTGGGCAAAGACGGACTGGAGTTCTTCCGTCATCTTCTGGCAGGTCTGCTGAGAGTACATCATGTTCCGATTGGTCATATCGTTCATCGTCTGCAGAGTCTCACCAAACTGGGAGTACTCTGTCTGGAAGGTGGATTTCATCTCTTTCACGAAGGCGTCGACGATATCCTGGAGGAACATCTGCTGGTTGGTACTGATGGAGGTCATCATATTCCCCAGCTGGGTATTGATCCGGTCCAGGGTCGGAGCCATACTGGCGGCAAATCCATGGGCCACCTGATCGGAGAACTCCGCGGTCAGATTCCGGATCTGCTCGCTCTGTTCCTTCTGGTTGTTCACCATGCGATTCTGCGCTTCCATCTCGGCGGAGGGAACCAGCCGTGTGTGGAAACGATCGAGGAACCGGTGCAGTGCGTCATTCATGGCCTGATAGCCGCTGGTAATGCTGAAAGAGCAGACCAGGGAGAGGATCAGTCCATAGATGGAGGTCATAAAGGCCACCTTGATACCATCCACCAGAGAGGATACGGAGGATGTCATGGTCTCGTAGGTAGAAGGCTGGAAGGCGCGGAGACCCCAGACCAGGCCTACGAAGGTACCCAGAATACCCAGGCTGGTCAGCATGGTGGGCACCAGATCCATCAGCCTCTTATTCACCAGGCTGTCGGTCTCATCTTCATTGATATAATCTTCGATATCACAGATGCCGCTCTGACTCCGGTGCAGGTCCTGCAGGAAACGGCCGAGGCATTTGCGGAGAGGACGGAAGGTGGCCAGCGCCTGGATCTTCTTTTCCAGAGCTTCGTCTTCCGGCATCTCATCGATCTGCCCGGCGGCCTTCTGAAAATAGGAAGTGGTATCGGACATACGGAAGATCCCGGCGAACAGCGCTACCAGATACAGTATCACCATAATCCCCAGGAAGACAAAGTTATAGATCGTCGCTGCATTCCGGTAATCCTTCCCGGCCAAAGCTACTGTCAGCAGGACACAGCCGGCAGTCACGATCAGAAACAGCAGGGTGTCCAGTATTTTTCGTCCCATAGTATCCTCCTATATAATCTGTATAATGTTGGGATCAAGAGGAATATCGACTCCTGATGATACAGACTTCCAACTCTTTCTTAAGTATACACAATCTCCAAGACCGCAACAATGATTTTTTTCTGAAAATTTTGTGATGATACAATGATGACATCGGAATGCCGGGGTGGTTAATAGCCAGTTAATATTCTACAGAAATACTATTCCAGTTCATTATTTCAGTACATTATTTCCGTCCATTATTCCAGTTCCGTCATCAGTCTCTGGAGTCTTCGTATGGCAGAGTTCATCGGCATCTTTGCATTCCTTACCATATAAAACTTGCGGTGATATCCCCCGGAGGCCAGAGGGAAGGCCAGGACATTTCCGGCTTCTATATCATTGGCTGCCGCCAGGCGGGATATGATCGTGATTCCCACACCGCTCTTTACCGCCTGAAGAATCGCGAAGGGACTGCTGATCATGGCGATCACCTGCAGATCCTCCATGGAAATTCCGTATTTCTTCAGCTGCTTCATCGTCTCCCGGCGGGTGCCGGATCCATCCTCCCGCAGAATAATCGATTCTCTGCAGATCCATTCCACCGAATCCCCGGACTCTGCGATCTTCTGATATCGTTCTTCCACCGGTGTGACAATCACCAGCTCATCTTCGGCAACCGGTATATAATCACAGAGCGTATTATCTCCCGCAGTTCCGCAGAATCCGATATCCGCCTTTCCGCTCTCCAGTTCACTGATCACCGCCAGGCTGTCCATCTCCCGGAGCTGAAAGCGGATTCCCGGCCATCTCTTGTGATATTCCCCCAGAACTGAGGGCAGAATGTATTGTGCCGGAATGGTCGAAGCCGCGATCAGAACCGGATAGGAACTATCCGGCTCACAGTCCTCCTGAAGAATCTTCTTCAGAGTATCCGCCCCTTCCACAATCTGACGAGCATAGATGTAGATCCGCTCCCCGTTCTCCGTCAGCTCCACCCGGCCGGCGGTCCTTGTAAACAGCCGGGTTCCCAGTTCCTCTTCCAGGTTGTTGATCCCGGAACTGACCGTCGGCTGCGTCAGGAACATCTCCTTCGCCGTCTGAGAAAAGCTGTGATTATCCGCAATCCGCACAAACGCCTCAATCTGATTCAAATTCATAACTTCTTCATCCTCATTTTCTGCGCATCCTCGCAGAGTGTTCTTTTTCGTTGAAAATATCCTGCGAGACAAAAAAGAGACAGGGGAACATCCCCTGTCCCATTGCATAAAATGGGACAGGGGGGAGATCCCTCTGTCCCAAAATGAATTACAGTGCTGCTGTAATGATAGACATCTTGTAAACTTCTTCTGCGTCGCAGCCGCGGGACAGATCGTTGATCGGAGCGTTCAGACCCAGCAGGATCGGGCCATAAGCGGCATATCCGCCGAGACGCTGTGCAATCTTGTAGCCGATGTTACCGGCTTCGATGCAAGGGAAGATAAAGGTGTTGGCATAGCCGGCCACCGGAGATCCGGGGAACTTCAGCTGGCCAACGGTAGGAGAAACAGCTGCGTCGAACTGCATCTCACCGTCAATGGCGATGTCAGGATTCTGCTCTTTGGCAATCTTGGTTGCTTCCTGGGACAGAGCCACTGTGCCGCCCTTGCCGGAGCCTTTGGTGGAGAAGCTCAGTACGGCAACCTTGGGATCGATGCCGAAGGTCTTGGCGCACTTAGCGGATTCGGTAACAACCTCCGCCAGCTTCTGAGCGGCAGAATAGGTAACGTTACCTTCTTTGTCAACGGTATCCTGATAGTCGATGTTCACTGCGCAGTCACCCATGCAGATGGTACGAAGATTCTCGTCACCGGTCTCACGGTTCAGGATGAAGCAGGAAGATACCAGATGGGCACCGGGTTTGGTCTTAACCAGCTGCAGTGCCGGACGAATGGTATCTGCGGTGGAGTAGGTAGCGCCGCCCAGCAGACAGTCAGCCTTGCCGGCCTTAACCAGCATGGTGCCGAAGTAGTTGCCCTTGGACAGAGCTTCTTTGCACTGCTCTGCGGTCATCTTACCCTTACGAAGAGTTACCATGGTCTCAACCATCTCATCCATACCCTCATAGGTGGCAGGATCCAGGATCTGAGCCTTTTCAATGTTAAAACCGCCCTCAGCAGCTGCTTTCTTTACTTCGTCTACGTTTCCCACCAGGATCACGCCCATGAGTTCCTCTTCCAGCAGTCTGGCTGCTGCGCTCAGGATACGGGCATCGGTACCTTCCGTAAACACAATCGTCTTCGGCTCTGCTTTCACTTTCGCGATCAGTTTGTCAAACATATGATATCCTCCTTTTCCCGCCGGAGCGGGTTTTCCTTGCCGGCCGGATCCGGAATCTCTCCTCCGAAACATTCCCTCCGGCTGGCTCACACTGAAAAATATTATATTACATTAATTCGCAGGATGCAAGCAATCCTGTAAAATTTCCAAACAACAACAGGGTCGTGTCCCATCGGGCACGACCCTGTTGCTGCCTGTCTATGCAGTCGCGCGCATCCTGGGGCTGCGGGCTTTCTGGCTGGCCGCCACCTCCATCAGATGCTCATACATCGCATCTCCTACGCACTGTCTGGCATATTTGCACCACTGAACGCAGTTCAGCGCATCGTTATAGATCACCTGCCCGCAGTGTTCGCAGGTCGCGGAAGCATCGATCGAAAAAATCTCTATCTCATGTCCACAGTTTGGACAGATCTTATCAAATATTTCTACACCCTTCTGACCCTGACATCCACCAAAATCCATATGTACTGCCTCCTGTCCCGATTTTCTCCCGGTCATTCCTCCGGGAGCTGATTTTTTCTCTTCTTACAGTAGTCAGTATACCATGGCAGGCCGTTCTGAGTGTTGCGCATGCAACAAAACAGACCAGAACAAACTGTCAATAATCGTAGACAAATACTATCCGCGGTGTTATTATATTGTTACTATACCGTTAATGTAGTATAAATACAGAGCGGATTATGCTCTCGGGGAGCAAAAAAGCTTTTTCAGAAGCAGAGGAAAATGAATATGAATCGCAATACTGACACTGTGAGGAAAAAAGTCAGCCCTGCGCTTTTTCTTGTGACGATCGGCATTGTATACGGTGACATCGGCACCTCACCAATGTATGTAATGAAGTCGATCCTGGAGGGCAACGGCGGCATTACAGGGATCGATGAATCCTTTATCATCGGTTCCCTGTCCCTTGTGATCTGGACCATCACACTTCTTACCACTATAAAATACGTACTGATCGCCATGAAGGCGGACAACCACGGGGAGGGTGGTATCTTCTCCCTCTATTCCCTGGTCCGGGAGCAGGGAAAATGGCTGATCTTCCCGGCCATGCTGGGTGGCGCGGCGCTTCTGGCGGATGGTGTTCTGACTCCCGCCGTCACGGTCACCACGGCGGTGGAAGGTCTGCGGAGTATGGAATCCATGGATCGTTTCCTGGGTTCCGGGCAGTGGAAAGTGGTTATTATCACCCTGCTGATCATCGGCCTCCTGTTCTCTGTCCAGCATGCCGGAACCAGCAAGATCGGCAAGGCCTTCGGCCCGGTGATGCTGGTGTGGTTCTCCTTCCTGGGGGTCGGCGGCGTCCTGCATATCCTCACCATGCCCTGGATCCTGCGGGCCTTCAATCCGGTCTATGCAATCCAGGTTCTGATCAGTCCGAATAACAAAGTCGGCTTTATGATCCTGGGAAGTGTATTCCTGGCCACCACCGGTGCCGAGGCGCTCTACTCGGACATGGGCCATGTAGGAAAAGAGAATATCTATTTCAGCTGGCCCTTCGTCAAAATCTGTCTGATCCTGAACTATCTGGGCCAGGGTGCCTGGATTATTCAGAACCAGGCCAATACGGCACTGTATTCCATCGAGGATATGAATCCCTTCTTCCTGATGCTTCCCACCTTCCTCCGGCCCTTCGCCGTGGTGCTGGGAGCCCTGGCCGCCATCATCGCCTCCCAGGCCCTGATCACCGGTTCCTACACACTGGTTTCCGAGGCCATCCTGCTGGATCTTCTGCCCCATCTGGAGATCCGCTATCCCTCAGACACCAAAGGACAGCT
>CAMOYN010000065.1 GCA_946630035.1 uncultured Lachnospiraceae bacterium | reverse complement strand
AAGGAATCCAGGGGCAGCAGGGTCTCCGTGCCTCCGTCGCTGATGATCACCTTCAGACCGGGAAGTACATCCTCCATGGTCTCGTAGAAAATACGCTGCTTGGTGATCAGTGGATTCAGCCGGTACTGCTCATACATGGCATGGAACCGGGATACCTGGCCGTCGGCTTCGGCAATTCTGGCTTCCTTTTTGGCCTCCGCCTGCTGGCGGATCCGGTCTGCCTCGGCCTCCGCCGCGGGGATCTGTTCACTCTGATATTTCTTTGCGGTATTTACCGCCGTGTCTTTTCCCTGTTTGGCATTTTCCACTGCCTTAAAAGCGGATTTGATCTCCGCTGTGGGCGGTTCTGCATCCTGCACGGAAATATTTACCACCTGGAGGCCGATATCTTCATGCTCCAGCATTTCAGCCAGTTTCTGCTTGACATCCGCCTGGATCTGGCTCTTGCCGGTGGTCATGGCATCATCCACGGTGTAGTTCACCACCGTGGAGCGGATGGCCGCCAGGGTCATGTTCCGCAGGATCTGCTCCGGGGTGTCGGAATTGTAGATGTAGGCCACGGGATCATTCACCTTGTACTCCAGATAGAAATCGATATTCAGCAGATTAAAATCGCTGGTGATCATGATTCCGTCGTCCGTACTGGAAATATTCTGCCCGTCGCCGCTCACGGCATATCCGATCCCGGTACCGTGGGTGGTCATATCCACCAGATGTACCTGCTGCAGGAAGGGGATCTTAAAGTACAGCCCTGCCGTATCCGTCCGGACAATATTTCCGAACATGGTAAGCACGGCATTCTCCTGCTCCGAAACCCGGTAGAAGCTTCCATTGGCGCCCAACAGAACTACCAGGATCGCCAGAACTATGAGGACTCGTCTCAGCCACCATCCGAAGGATTTCCGTTCCCGGGGTCTTCTGCCTCCCGACGGCTGACCTTCTCCGGCCGGTCCAGTCCCGGCGCCTCCCCTCTTTCTCTGGAAAAATGATTTTACTCCCATAAAGGCATCCTCCCTTCTGTATCGGTAAAGTATTCCTATAGTTTCCTGACTCATACCGGTGCGTTCGTCTGAGATTCCTTCCGGATGATCCGGTATACCGTGATATACATGATGGCCACAAACCCCAACAGCAGGAAAACAGATCCCCCGGTACCACTGAGAGCACAGGCATCATAGAACCCATGAAAGAAAATCGCTGCCAGCACACCAAACCGCCGGTTGATCGCTGCCTTTTTCTCATCCCCCCGGTTATAGAACCATTTGGCTCTGCCGTAAAAAAATCCCATGAACACAGCAAAGGACATATGGCCGGGGATGGCAAGAACCGCTCTGGCCGGTGCCACAGACAGGCCGTAACCAAAGACATATTCAATATTTTCAAAGGCAGCAAATCCCAGGGAGACAAAGACCGCGTAGACGATGCCGTCAAACCGGTAATTGAACTCCGGACTGTGCCAGGTAGCCCTCTTCATCAGGAAATACTTGGCTCCCTCCTCGGCCGCCGCCACCACCAGAAATGCCAGAAGAATGGTATAATAAGGATCCTTTTCACTGACAAACTCACCCAGCAGGAAGGTGCCGATCTCCTCCAGCAGGATCGCAATAAAGGCTGCCAGTATACCATTCTTAAGGAGCCGGAACAGCATCCCGGGCGATTCCTTCTCATAGGTGTCGTGGCGGTAGACATAGCGCAGCAGAAAAACTGCCGGAAGAACTGCCGCCAGAATATTGATCATAAATATACTAAGAGACAACCCTAATATCATATCTCTCCTCCTCGCCGCTTCGCAGTATTTTATCTCTCCGGCCGTGATTTATCCGATGTGCCCGGATGCTTTGTCTTTCTTCCCGGAAAACTGCAGGTGAATGTAATGATTCCCTCATTCCAGGATACGGCAATTTTCCCTTTCATCTGCTTCACCAGGCTCTCCGCCACGGAAAGCCCGATCCCGTATCCGCCTTTTTCATGATGGGACTCATCCTCCCGGTAGAAACGCTCGAAGAAACGGCTGTAGTCCACATTGGCGCCTTCTGCGTAGGTATTGGATACCCGCAGCTGTACCTGCCGGCTCCCGGTGCTCAGGGCGATTTCGATTTTTCCTCCGTCATCGCAGTACTTTACGGCATTGTCCGTAAGCAGCGAAACCAGCTGGCGCAGCAGACTGTCTTCGGTCAGGATCAGCCAGCCCTCCTGCACCGATACCGAAAGATCTTTTCCTTCACTCTGTGCCACCGGAAGGAAGGATTCTGCCGTTTCCTTCACCGGTCCTGCCGGATCCAGGGGCACCAGTTCTCCGGCGTTCGTCTTCTCCTGGGAACGGGCAATCTGAACCAGATTCCGGATCAGTCCTTCCATACGGCTCACCTGCCGCAGAGTGGACTGGGTCCACTCACTTCTCTCCCCCAGCATCTCCTGCATCTCGGTATTGGCCTTGATCACCGCCAGAGGAGTCTTCAGTTCATGGCTGGCGTTGGTGATGAACTGTTTCTGGGCCTCTGCATTTTTCAGTTCAGAATCCACAATGCGGTAGGACAGTTTCCGCATGATCAGGAAGGCCACTATCGTTCCAAAGCCGAGAAGAATCAACGTCACATAGAGGATCCGCATGTGGACCGCCAGCTGACTGCTGCGGTCCAGATAAATCACGATACTGCCGGCGCCGTTCACCCGGTCTGCCACCCGGTAATAGTAGGTTCCGAAACTTCCGAACCCCAGGAACCGCTTTTGGGCCAACCTGGCATATTTTTCCGCCTCCTCTGCGTCAAAGGCTGCGATATGGCTGGTCTTTACGGACTCCACCTGGTCCTCGGAATCGAACAATACAGCAAAATACCGTGTCCCATAGACAAAATCCTCGGATCCCGAGTCGATATTTCCGGTACCGAAGAAATCCTCCAGCGACCAGCGAAGCCGATCCCTCAACGAGCGGCTTCTCTCCGACAGGACCGTCTCTGCGGAAGCAACGGACGAAGTCTGCCCATCCGAGATCTCCCGGGGATCTTCTTTCTCTTCTGCCTCTGAAATCTCCCGGGTACTCCCGTTCCCTTCTGCCTCTGAAATCTCCCGGGTACCCTCGCCCTCTCCTGCCTCCGAATTCTCCCGGGGATCCTCGCTCTCTCCTGCCTCTGAGGTTTGCTCGAATTCCCGGCTTGCTTCGTTCTCCGGGTTCTCTTCGCTTTCCTGACGATCCGGGTTTTCCCTCCGTTCCCCCCGGTGAGAGGGTTCGGGGAGCTCACCGTCATTTTCAATGATATAATCCGTAATCGTGCGAACTTCATTCCGTGCCGTGATCGAAGAGAAAAGATAGATCATTCCGCCCGTCATCAGCATCACCAGAAAGAATGCCAGGGTCGCTGCTGCGATAAATTTTCTCCGGATCCGGTGAATTTCTCTCTCACTCATAGAATCTATGCCTCCCGGCAGAGCCGGTAAGTGCCGCCTCGTTCTCCCGGAATACCTGCCGCGGAAGCGATGGATGTAAGCTTCCTTCTCAGATAGTTGATATACAGCCACACGGTATCTGCATCTGCCTCCGGCTCCGCCGACCAGATGTGCTCCAGCAGAAATTCCGTGGACAACTCCTTCTCCGGATTCAGCACAAAGATCTGGAGAAGTTCAAATTCCCGGAGGGACAAGCGCACCGAATTCTCCGATTCCAGGGCCAGGGTATCCGCATTCAGAGAGAAATCCGCAAATGTCAGATAGTCCGTACTGTATTTTGTGCGGCGGCGGGTCATGGCTTTCACCCTGGCCAGCAGTTCCTTCATGGCAAAGGGTTTGGGAAGATAGTCATCCGCTCCCGCATCCAGACCGGCCACCCGGTCGTCCACCTCAGCCTTCGCCGTCAGCAGAAGCACCGGAACAATTATATTCTTTTCGCGCATCTGTGTCAGAACCGAAAGGCCGTCCATTTTCGGCATCATGATATCCAGGATTACACCGTCGTAGCCGTTCTGCAGAATGTGGGTCAGCGCCTCTTCCCCGTCAACAACGGAATCCACATCGAAGCCGGCGTGTTCCAGCATCACGGTCACTACACGGTTCAGGTCGGTTGTATCTTCAGCTAAAAGTAATTTCATCTGCTATATCCTCGTTTACAGGGTATCATGCCCCTGGTTCATCATGTCCCGGATGGTCTGCATGGAGACATCAGTGGAGGCCAGTTCCTCTGCGCACCGCTTGAGCTCCTTCACGATCAGATCCTTATTTCCGTTGATTTCTTTCTTATAATTCAGATGATGTTCCAGGGCTGCCCAGGTATCCTGGGAGATGGTCCGCAGCTGGATCTCTGCGTACCATTTTCCGTCCACCCGGAGAATCATGTGATAGCTGCGGTATCCGTTGGGTTTGGCATGCCGGATGTAATCCTTCTCCTCCACCGTTTCACAGTGAGGGAGTTTGCTCAGGTAATCCCGGATGGCATAGACATCATCCAGAAAAGCACAGACCACCCGGATGCCGATCGCATCATGAATGAGGGAAAGTGCTGATTCCTCACTTTCCGGCAGTCCCTTTCGGCGGCATTTCTCCCGCATGCTCTCTTCGCTCTTGATCCGCCCCAGGCAGTGCTCCACCGGATCCATCCCGGAGGTCTCCTCCATCTCCCCGCGCACCTTCTCAATGTACGCCAGGAGTCTTCTCATCACTTCTTCCAGCTCCGCCCGGTGCTCACCATATATACTTTCCATTCGTTCTATTCCTCCTGTGGAACAGGGGGACGGTTCCTCGTTCCACTGTTCAGTTGTATATAACATATCACATTTTTAATATCCCGACAAGACATAGGCAAACCCAAAGGGGACAGATTCCCCTGGCTCAAATCTCGGCCAGGGGAATCTGTCCCCTTTGAGTTAAAAAATGTACGCTGTTTCATTTAATCGGAGATGTCCAGGTCCGGCTGGATCTGGATCTCATAGCCAGGCAGGATCTCTGCCACTTTTTCCTGTATCTGTGCACACAGCTGCTTCCGGTTTTTGGTATCAAAGTCGATGATTATATCGAATTTCACGGTCTTATTTTCATCTTCCAGATAGAAGCCATGCATCTGCAGCACTTCCGGATAGGCGCTCAGGATCTTTCCGATCGTACTCCGGATCTCCGCTGCCCGGTTGTTTTGTGTATTCACGGAATATACAGAGATACCGGTCATGACAATGCCGGTTTCCTGAAGGACTTTCTGCGTAATATCCCTCTCCAGCTGATCCAGCTGGTTCGCCGTCATGGTATCCGGCACTTCCATATGAACAGATCCCACCAGATTCTCCGGGCCGTAGTTGTGGATCACCAGATCATAGGCTCCCCGCACTTCCGGGAAGGAAGTGACGACTTTTTTCACGGCATGGGCGGTCTCGGCGCTCACCCGCTCGCCCAGGATCTCACTGATGGTATCCCGGAGCATCTCCACGCCGGATTTGATGATCACCAGAGAGATAATAGCTCCCAGCCAGGCCTCCAGGCTCAGGCCCAGGGTGAGATAAATCACCGCCGCTACCAGGGTGGAGGCGGAGATGATGGAATCGAACATGGCATCGCTGCCGGAAGCCACCAGGGAATCCGAGTCCACTTCCTGCCCTACCCGCTTCACATAGGTTCCCAGCAGAATTTTCACTGCGACTGCCACGGCGATGATCACCAAAGCGGTCGTAGAATAATCCGGGGTCTCCGGTGCTATAATTTTCTTCACGGACTCCACCAGGGAAGTAATGCCGGCGTAAAGTACAATGACAGAAATGATCGTGGCGCTCAGGTACTCGATTCTGCCGTATCCCAGGGGATGTTTCTTATCCGGTTCCTTCCCCGCCAGCTTCGTCCCGATGATGGTGATCAGCGAAGACAGGGCGTCACTGAGATTATTCACCGCATCCATCAGCACCGCCACCGAATGAGACAGCAGCCCTACCGCCGCCTTAAAGGCAGCGAGAAAAACATTGGCGACGATACCGATAATACTGGTTCGTATGATCCTTTTTTCTCTGTTCAAAACAAAATTCCTCCTGCATCTGCATCAACTGAGCCATATCATGGGATACTGCCTCTAAAAATAATATTATACCACCAAGAGCCTTCCACTACAAGATACCATTTTCTTCTTTGCCGTAGTTCTTCGCCTGGGGGGCCGCTTGTCAGGTTTTCCGGGTTATGTTATGATGTGAATCAGAAATATAGCAGGTTCTACTGCGATGAAAAGCAGAGGTAGGACGCCACGTTTACCTCTGCAGGAAGGATAGCCAGCATGGATTATTCATTACTGAAAGAGCTGACACAGGCCTGGGGTGTTTCGGGCCGGGAAAAAAGAGTGCGCGAGATCATCCGCCGGGAAGTGGAGGGTTTTGCAGATGAGATTCTGACAGATGCCCTGGGAAATCTTTTCTGTCTGAAGCGAGGGGTGGAGGATCCGGATAAAAAGACCATCATGCTCTCTGCCCACATGGATGAAATCGGCGCCCAGGTGACGAAGATCGAGAGTGACGGCCGGATCCGCCTCTGCCGTGTCGGCTGGGTATGGACCGCTTCCATGTACAACGATAAGGTGATTTTTCCCAACGGAACGGTCGGTGTGGTCGGCTGTGTCGGAAACATCGAAGAGGCAAAGAATGACGTAACCAAGCTCTATGTGGACATCGGCTGTACCTCCCGGGAAGAGACGGAGAAGTATGTCCGGGTCGGGGATTACTGCGGTTTCGTCGGTCCTTACTACGAACTGGCGGGGGACCGGATCTGTGCCAAGACCCTGGACGACCGGGTGGGATGTTTCATGCTGATCGAGGCAATGAAGCAGAACCGAGGCGATTTCATCAATGACATCTGGTATGTCTTCACCGTCCAGGAAGAGGTGGGATGCCGGGGCGCAGTAGTCGCTGCGGAACGCATTCGGCCGGACATCGGAATCAGCGTGGATGTGGCCCCGGACCATTTTTATCCCTGCGATCTGGAGGGCAGCAATGCCGTGGGCGCCGGTGTCGGGGTGACCTTTGGCAATCCTTCGGCGATGATGGACGAATATCTGGTGGATGAGATGACTGCCTGCTGTGAGGAGCACAGCATTCCTTACCAGAGGGATGTCATGGACCGGGGCGGCACCGACGCCAGTTCCATCAATCTGGCATTCTACGGGACCCGGGTCGCCGGTATTTCCATTGTGGACCGGTATCCCCACAGCCAGAGTTCCGTGATCTCCAAAGGAGATGTGGAGGCCGGAATCCGGCTGATCGATCTCTACACCCGGAGGCGGTTTATTTTTTAGACCGGACTTATCTCAGTTGTTCCAATGGTACAAATTTTGCTCGGTTCATGAGCGGGTGCTGCAGCCGGATGGCTCCTGGTCTCGGGCATTCCATGACACAGGCACCGCAGTAATAGCACTCCCCGGGGTAGAGCACCACGGGGGGTTTTCCTTTCTCCGGAGACGGTATCATAATATCGACCTGGCAGACATTCACGCAGCGGGCACAACCGATACAGAGCTTCTTATCGAAGATCAGGGGTTCTGCACTGCAGGGAATCTCCCGCGCGGTTAATTCTTTCATCTCTGTCTGCCTCCTTTCGGATCCTCGTTCCTGTAATCCCGGTTGTGTATTCCGGCCGTCCCGTCAGTGTAGTCCCGGTTGTACATTCCTGTCATCTCGTCTATATAGTCCCGGTTGTGTTTTTCGTACTCTTCTTCGATATCCCCGTAGTAATCAAAGGGCACATCTCCCCTGATCACCTGTCCCTTCTCCTGACGGATCGTGATAAAATGAGCATCTTCCGGAGGATCCATACGGGGGTAGTCGGTCCGCTCAAAATACAGTGCCTTTGCGCCGGATTTTCTCATCCGGCAGGCTTCGATAATCATCTGGCTGACCGTCAGAATATCCAGCACCTCGTGGGTCCGGACCAGCTCGTGGGGGTTGTCACAGACCAGCCGGGGGACGATATTTTCTTCGTAATCCTTCAGCAGCGCCAGTCCTTCTGCCATCATCTCTTCATTCTTGATGCCGCCGCAGTAGTTCTGCATCGTTTTGGATATCGCCATGTTCAGCTCTTTCCAGCGGATGCCGCTCTCTCGCATCAGCGGAGCGTACAGGCGGTCTTTTTCCGACTTCACATCGGCCTCGTCTATCTCCGGCTCCGGTGCCTCCCGGACGGCGGCTGCCGCTTTCCGGCCCGCATAGTAACCGGTGGCCGCCGCGAAACCGGCGCAGTCAGAAGCAAAGAGCTGATCGCCGGCTGCGTACAGTCCGTCCAGATTCGTCTTGAGGTCCCAGTCATGAAAAATGCCTCCGGGAGCTCCGAAAAGCTGTCTCTCCTGCGCCAGGAACGTAGCCGATTTCCAGCCGGCACCATAGCTCTGGAGTGCGTGTTTTTCAGGGTCAAATCCCCTTTCCGTATAGTTCTGCAGGACAGGGACCTGGGTTTTTCCCTCCTGCCCTACCATCATGCCCCAGATCACCCGGCGCTCTGCCTCCGGCATCCGGGAGAGATCCGCATAAAACGGGAGTTTATATCCCCTTCGCATCAGTTCATCGAAGGGCAGAGTCTCCGGTCCCCGGTATTCGTATTTGGCTTCATCGATCACGCCGCCTTTCAGGAAAAATTTCTGGCCCGGTGCCGGGAGATAACGCTCCGCCACCGTTTTCAATTCCCGACCGTCCCGGTCGACATAGGGAATTTCAACCCCACGAGCGTCCACCATAGTTGCCGCATACCAGGTGTTGTGATTATTTCCTGCTCCATAGGGCGGAAAACTGCGGCCGGCCGCGGAGAACTCGCCGGGTACAGATTTTTCCATCATAGTGAATTCCACGCCGGCCCGCCAGCCCATGGCGTGACCACTGCCAATACTCTGAGGCGGCCGGAATTCGCACAGTCCCACCAGATCCGGATGAAACAGCCATACTCTGGCGGGGCGTGACATGGCCAGTACGGTCTCTTTTGCTGAGACCACCAGGAGTTTTCCGGTACGGGTGTTCATGCCGACAGCACCTGCATTCCGTTTTCTCCCGCCGGCGGTCCTGGCTGTCAGCAGGGCCGTTGCTTCCGTGTACTCATATACCTTCACTCCCAGCCGCTTCATTTCCCTGCAGAGGGCGGGCTTGAAGGTCGTTCCCCACACCCGCAGAGTATACCGGTTCCGGTAATCGTAGGCATACATCAGTTTTGTCTCGTCATCCCGGAAATCCGCTCCCACGAATTCATCCTCGGTGTCACGGATTTTCCCGCCGAAGCTCTCCATGTCCAACAGACGGTCCCAGCCTTCCCGGCAGCAGATATACTGGGCGATGCCATTGCTGTAGTGAGACTGCTCATCAATAAATGCCTCCGCGATTTCCTTCGGGGTAACCCTGGATCCGGGATTGGTACAGGCCGTCTCCCAGTGATCGAATCCGGTGCCGGCCGCTCCGCTGCGGACCGTCGCCCCTTTTTCCACCAGGATCACGGAGGCCCCGTGCCGGGCGGCCGCGATGGCGGCATAACATCCCGCCATGCCGCCTCCCAGTACCAGTACATCGCAGGAGACCCGCTCCTCCTGGCCGACTTCATTCTTATATGGCCATTTATAATCCATTTTGTCACCTCATATACTAGACCTTCGTAGGAACTGCAGCAGTTCGCCTCCGATTCCCTTTTCCTTTCCGGGCCGAAGGATCAGCAGCACCGGAAGGCTGACCGTAGGGGAAAGCGGCAGCGCGATCAGCTGTTTCTGCCGGAAAAGTCGGAAATTCTGATAAGGCATCAGGGCGATCCGATTTCCGGCCTGTATCCGGCTGATCATAGTTTCCATGCGGCTGGTCTGGATATCCGCCGGCATCACTTCATTTTGCTTAAAGATGTGTATGCAAAGCTTATAAATACTTGTGTAGGTATTCATCAAGAGTAGCGACTGACCGGAAAGTTTTTTTATAGGCAATACGCTGCCCTCCGCCAGTGGATGTTTTTCCGGCAGTACAGCTACCAGCTCATCTTCAGCGATGGTAGCCCAGCTGGCCTGCGGAAAAGTGGATGTAAGTTCCCGGCAGATCACGGCATCAAAGTGACCTCTGACAAATCCGTCAAACAGCTCGTTCTCTTCTACATCTTCCACCGTAATATTCTGAGCCGGATGGGATGCCGCAAACTGCGCCAGTTTTTCGGTGAGGCCATACTGGCCCAGAACCGGCAGCGTTCCGATGCGCAGCGAATTACTCCGCCGATATGGCTCCAGATGTCCCATGGTCAACTGATACTGCATCAGTATCAGCTGCACATCCTCTGCAAACCGTTCTCCGGCTTCCGTCAGGGAGGCGCTCCGCCGGCTCCGGTCAATCAGAGTCACTCCCAGCTCCTCCTCCAGGCGTTTGAGCTGCTTGGAGAGTGTGGACTGGGAGACGTGGAGGCTGTCCGCCGCCTCCAGAAACGTGTCATATTCTGTAATTGCATGAAAGAATTGCAGTTGTTCTATCGTCATCCGGGGGATCCTCTGTTATCGAATGTTATTCCGCATTCTGCCGTTCTGGCATTCTGCTGTTCTTCCATTCTGCTGTATTTCTTCGGTTCTCCATTGTTTCCATTCCGGAAACAATCATATCACAGATCGAATTGAAATGTAAAGGTTTTATCCGTATATTTAAGCCAGGTAAATAAAGCAGAATGGAGGTAATCCCTATGAATAAAGTAAAGGATCTTCGCAGTGCACTGGATCTCCTGGCTTCCATGCCGGGACAGCTGATCGAGACAGATGTAGAAGTAGATCCTTCTGCCGAGCTTTCCGGTGTGTACCGTCACATCGGTGCCGGCGGTACCTGTGCCCGGCCGACGAAGGAAGGCCCGGCTATGATTTTCAACAACGTGAAGGGACATCCCAGGGCCCGGGTGGCGATCGGTGTTCTGGCCAGCCGGAAGCGTGTCGGTGCTCTGCTGGACTGTGACCCGAAGGATCTGGGAAAGAAACTGTGGTCCTCGGTGGATCATCCCATTCCTCCGGTGCTCACAAAGGAGCCTGCGCCACTCCCGGCGGCGGCAAATTCATGGCCGTGCTGCAGTTCAAAAAGAGAGTCGCCAGCGATGAAGGACGTCAGCGCCAGGCTGCGCTTCTCGCTTTCTCCGCTTTCAGCGAACTGAAGACCGTCTTCCTCGTGGACGAAGACGTGGACTGCTTCGATATCAACGACGTACTCTGGGCCATGAACACCCGGTTCCAGGGAGATGTGGACATCATCACCATTCCCGGCGTCCGCACCCATCCGCTGGATCCTTCCAACGACCCGGATTACTCCCCCAGCATCCGCGATCATGGGATTTCCTGTAAAACGATCTTTGACTGCACCGTGCCCTTCGCCCTGAAAGACCGTTTCCACCGGGCCCGCTTTATGGATGTCGATCCGAAGCACTGGGTACCGGATTTCGAAGACTAACTACATCTTTATGAGTCAGAAGGGACGGTTCTTATTGACTCATTGCATGCAATGAGTCAATAAGAACCGTCCCTTCTGACTCACGTAAGGAGGATACCATGGATAAAAAGAGGATTGTGATCGGGGCTTCGGGGGCTTCCGGGACGCCGCTGCTGATCGAAGTAATCAAGAACGCCTCGGCGTTCTTGCCGCGCCGCGCAAGGTGCGAAGCACCT
>CAMOYN010000064.1 GCA_946630035.1 uncultured Lachnospiraceae bacterium | reverse complement strand
TTTCCGTCTTTACCTAAGTTATTAGGTTTTGTCGTTCTGAATGATTCTTCCTCAGCTCCCCAGAACAAGGAACCAAGTGTTTTCAAAAGAATCTTTCAGGGTTGGAATACACTGTTTATTTGTCAAGGTGCTCTGTCGTGATTTGTGCTCATCAGCGACAGCTCAATTATAATAACTCACTTCCCACCGTTTGTCAACACCTTTTTTCAAAAAAATTTCAACTTCTTTTTCTCCCGACTCTTTGCATGCAATGAGTCAGAAGGAACCGTCCCTTCTGACTCATTTTCTAAAGTGATATTCTGATTTGCTATCTTATTTGGCTCCGTCGTAGAATTCCGTATTTGTCGGGTTTTCCTGGATCATGACGGAGCTCTGGTTGAACGCTTCGATCAGCTGGTCCGCCACGGAGTGTACCATCTCTTCTGTGGTGTCGCTGAGATAGATTACCAGAGTGTATTCCTGATATTCTGTGCCGTCGTCATCGACCCAACCGCCATTGGCTTCCTGAATCGTGTATCCGCCCAGATTTTCAATCAGGATTTCTTTTGCTTTTTCTTTGGCTTCGTCGGGTGTGAAAACAGGCTCGTTGGTGTCCTTATCATTTGTTCCCAGATAAAGGACATACTGGGTGTCTTCGGCGGCTTCCCCGGCAGTTTCTTCCACAGGTTCCTCAACGGTTTCCCCGGCAGCTTCTTCCACAGGTTCCTCAGCGGCAGCCCCGGCAGCTTCTTCGGCGGGTTCCTCTGCGGCTTCTTCCGTTGCTTCCCCGCCACGCTCGTCTTTCAGATCTTCCAGCCAGGTGAAGATTCCGGTTTTAACCACGTCTTCTCCGTAGATGGTCTTGAAGTCATCATGCATGGAAATAACGTTAAATCCATTCTCTTCCCATTTTGCCCGGAGTTCCGGTCCTTTTTCGGGATTTCCATAATCGCGCTCGCCGTCATCGGCAATCAGCATGAAAGCGGCACTCTTGTAGGGATTATTACTTATAGTATACATATGCATGCTGACATCGCCGCTGCTGTTGCCAAAGGAAAGTACCGGTTTGCGTCCGATCTCCTGGGCGATCTGCAGCACTTTGTTGGTTTTAAGGTTTTTGAGCAGCAATTGATCGGTCCGGATCAGATCGTCCTCTGCCGTAAATACATAATCCAGTCCGTCGGTATCTCCCTGACCGGTCGCCTCCAGAGCCACATCCATACCTATAATATTTTCATAAGGAATATCCATGGCGCCTTCGATGAAGGTACGGCAGATAAAACGGTCGCTTCCGCTGCAGATATATACCTTGAAATCATTTTCCTGCAGATACTCCACCACTTCGATCATAGGCTGATAAAATGTTTCGCCGTAGGTCATTCCTTCAAATCCATCGGCCTCCTGCAGCAGCCGCTCCGTTACAAAATCCGAGAATTCATTCATGGTCATCCCCGCGTAGGCTCTGGCGGCCTGGACTGCGTGCTGCATGGGGAAATCGTCCGGGAAGGAATCATCCAGGGCACAGTCACGGATGGCCCGGCCGACGGCGAGCATTTCTGCATCCGGCTCCAGGGTCGGGTCTTTCAGAATGCGCCATGCCAGCAGGTAGTATTCCAGATAGGTCGGATTCAGTTCAGCGCAGAGGGTTCCGTCCATATCAAAAACCGCGATCCGGTCCACCGGAGGAATATAATCCGGGGAAGCTTCATCCGTCACGGACTCTACATATTCAATTAAAGTATTCAGCGCCGGAGCCTCCGGATTCCATTCTGCGAATACGTCCTCTTCGACAAACTCCTCCGACGGGGCGTTTTCCCCTTCTGCTGCAGATTCCTCCGTTACCTCCACCTGGAGCTCTTCGCCCTCTGCGGCAGATTCCGGAGTCACTTCCACCTGGATCGTCTCCGCCGCTTCCGTCGTTTCCGCTGCCATCACGGCGCCAGTCGGCATCACGGCCATCAGCAGCGCAAGACAAAGAGCCGTCAGCATCCCTTTGTTTTTCCCGATATTCATATCCTGCATCTCCTCTTTCTTGTTATTGTATCCGCCGGATTTCCGGCTAAATTACCGATTACAATACAAGTATAATTTTGACCCGCAGGCTTGTCAACGTGGACATAAAAAAAAGCTCCACGAGGAGCGCCGAAAAAAGCAAAAAAATAAAAGGGTCATCTGATATCCTTCTTCATCAGATGACCCTTTTATGAAATGATCAGTAGTTTCACTTTATAACCTCCTTTATTTTTCTTGTCTTCGTCCAATGCTAAGGATTTCTTCCTTAATTCGAAAATCTCCTTCAATGCCAGTTAGTAATATATCTGCCAATTGTTACAGGAACCGTTACATACATCTATGTAAACTCCTATGGAGATTGAAATGGGGTCAAAAGCTATCTATTTCATTGGACCGTCCTCCTATCTGAGTATTGATCATCTTCTGTCTCAACTCTTTTTCTTATGGCTATATCTTATCGCAACCTTCTGTTTTTGTCAAGTACTTTTTTGATTATTTAATTTTATATCCCAAAACTTTTTATTCATCAATCTTGCAATTATTTTTGTTGTCAGAATTTTGTAATTTCAAAGCATTAATCTTCAGCAAAAACGACGCAAAGGCCGTTCACCGGTAGACCCAGGGCGTTTCCTCTCTCCAAAGGAAACATCCCCCTGGCCCAAACATCCCTCTGGCCCATCAGTGGTTGCGGCCGCAGCATTTTTTATACTTTTTCCCGCTTCCGCAGGGACATGAATCATTTGGATAGATTTTCTTTGTGCCGGATCCATTCTCCATTTTGGGCACCACCGGTCCGCCAGCCAGTCCCGGTGATGCTTTCATCTGAGCCACTTCGTTCGGAGTGTTCCCGCGTAAATCAATCATTCGAGTATTGTTGTTTAGATTGATGATAATTCCCGCCATTCTCTCCGCCTGACGTGTGGAAGAAAGGGATATACCTCGTTTTTGTATTTCTTCCCAATAGTCTGAAAGCATTTTCCCCCTGCAAAAGTGCGCAAAGGTATATTGGCAAAGGCTTTCGCACACATCCTGGTCCAGCTTTAGTTCCTCCTGAAAAAATGCCTTCAGTGTCTTATAGGGCTTTTCGAGAGATGGATACAGATGAATTGCATAGTCATGGATTTCATCCACACTAGGGAGATAATAGGGAACCTCCCTCTGCATCATCTCGATCTTCTTATAGACATCATTTTTTATAGCATATACCGAAACTATTTTGTTTCCCAGCAAATGGCAGGGATTCAGTTCGGAAGGAATCTGGTTCAGGTGATTCAGGAATTCTGCATAATTCCGTATGCTTCCTTCCTTTTGTTTGTACATACGGAATAACAATTGGGCATCACCTACCCCATAGAGCAACTGAAAAACGTTCAGACACTCCAGCAGCCATGCTGCATCTGCATGAAAAGACCTGTAACCATTGTGTCGGATGTTCTCATAGACTATGGCAGCATCTGAAGGCACTTCGACCGTATCATCCGAATATTCCACCAGATAATTTAAACCGGACACGGCATCCAGACTTTCCCATTCTCGCTCACTCGGCCGGAATCGTTTCCGGTCAATCGCCATTTCCAGGGCATCTAATTCTTCCCCTGACAGACGCAAGAGCAATCTGCGCATAACATCCGGATCCAGAAGATGGCGCGCCATACTAAAAGCCAGCTTTGATTTTGACATGGCACCTGGCCTGAAACCTGTTTGACCTGCCACCTCTATGAGTTCCTCTTTCGTGCAGGCATTAAGATATTCCAGCATAGTAATCTTCTTCATCTGCAGGCGACGGGCAGATGCGGTGGAAGTTTTGGTATTCACTCCGCCTTCCGTTTTCATGTCTGCTCTGACTGCCTCCTTTAATAACCTTGCAGTCTCTGACAGCATCGATTGAACAGAACGGCTAATTAGCGCATCCTGACTTTTCAGCTTTGTGCAGACTCCTATCCCCCGTTGCTTCTGTATACGGGCAGAAACCTCATTAAAAGAAGGATATCCTGGCTTTTCCTCCATCAAAAAGCAAGTATTTTTCAAGACCCGATTGATTCTCTCCCCATCGCTCCAACAGGGATCGTTTTTTGGTGAAACCTCTTTTACCAAAACAGGATAGCATAAATTCTCTGATTCTTCCCCTTCCAGGCGAATTGACTCCAGCAGTCTTTCAATTTCCACCCTGTATTCCGGCTGTTTTTCTGAATTTCTCACCCGGAAGGTAAACCAGGTTTTTGACATAAGCCAGTCATCTACACAGGATTTTCCGGCATACCAGCTGGAATATTCATAGGTACGTGAGTCCGGCTTTGTCCCCTGCTTTTCTATCAACCTGTCTTTTTCACGATAAAATTCAAACTCAAACTGATCTGTCAGTGGCAATTCCAGCATGATCTCCAGGATATATGCCATCTGAGAAAAAGTAATATGAAGAGGCAGATATGCCCGTCGCCATATAGGTGGTTTGCTCCCTTTTCGGATCGCTTTAACCATAACAAACATAATCTTCCCTTTCCGACATACGTCTTCACACGTTCTTATCTTTTGACCATGGTATCTGAATGATATTATATGCTATGCCTGCTTTTATGGCAAGTGGGAAAGCCACTGGGGACAGGTCCCGCAGCGGATGGGCCGGGTCGCACATCAGATACATTCTTTCATTATTAAAGCGGATCTCATTGTACTGATCCAGTTCCGGCACCAGGTTCGTCCGCCGGATTCTTTTTTGGAATATATCATCATTTTGTTTAATCGTCAACGTGAGGCGTGCGAGCAAGATTTGGCTACTTTTTCTATGTTTTTGACTGGTATTATCTTCCAAAAAGGAGTAGTATACGGTTTGCAAAGAAAAGGAGAACAAAGGAGGCAATAACGATGAGCAAGGTTATGACTCTTCTGAAGAAATTCTGGGAAGATTACAAAGAACACTGCGAGAGCAATCGTGTTTTCAAATAATTGATGAACTAAGTGAAGCGATCTAAAACAGAGAGACGATTCTTTTGAACGCAAGCGCAAAAGAATCGTCTCTCTGTTTTTTCGGTTTATTGTATGCAATGAGTCAAAAAGAACCGTCCCTTCTGACTCACTGGTCAGAATATGTCTTTCGCTTTCTGCGCGAAGCGGTTTCCGTAGATCAGGAAGGTGTCCCGGTAATAATCCATCGAATTATGCTTTTCTACATTATTATTGACTCCCACCGGGCCGAGATGGATGACGGGCATGCCGTAAGCTCCTCCGCCGGAGTAGCAGAGCATTCCCTTGACCATTTCGATGGTCAGAATGGAAAGGATTACATTTTCCCCGCCGCCGTGGGTGAACTGTTCTGTGGCGAAGGCGCCGCCCAGTTTTCCGGCGACTCCCAGTTTTCCGGTGGCTGCAAACAGCCACTGGTGCATATCGGGTGTCATCGTGGCCGCATAGGAAGGAGAGCCGACAACGATTCCCTTCGCCTCCTTGACGAATTCTTCGTCCACTTCCTGGATGGAGTAAGCTTTGGCTTCCGCTCCTTCTACCTGGTTCATCCCCTCGGCGATCCATTCCGCCGCCTGGCGGGTATTTCCTGTTTTCGAATCATAGACAACTGCCAGTTTCACTATTAATACCTCCTGTTTCAGGATAAGGGACCTTCGCCTCGTCCTGGTTATTACCGGTTAATACTCGATAACGCCTTTTACTACGTTTCGGATGTCTTTTGTGCAGGTGGCGAAGGCTTCAATCGTGTCATCGAACCGGAAGCGGTGAGATACAATTGCGCCCACGTCGATCTTTCCGCCGGCGATGGCCTGTATCGCTGTGGGATAGAGGTTGCGATAGCGGAAAATCGATTTCACCGTCAGCTCCCTGGTTGACATCAGACTGGTGTTGAAACCATCGATCCGGTCGGCACCCAGACCGACCAGCACGATCATTCCTGCCGGTTTTGCGCAGCCAAGACAAGCGTCCACGGTTGCACTGAATCCGGCGCAGTCGATCGCCACGTCGACGCCACGGCCGCCGGTTTCCTCCATTACCCTCGCAGCGAAGTCCTCCTTCGCAGTGTTGACCGGAATGGCCCCCAGTTCCGCCGCTTTATCCAGCCGTTTATCCAGGACATCCCCCACAAAAATCCGGGTGGCGCCGTAGGCTTTGGCTGCCAGCAGTGTCACCAGACCAATGCATCCGGCGCCCAGGATCGCCACCGTCTGCCCCAGTTTGACTCCGCCGGTATTGCAGGCGTGAAGACCAATAGCCAGCGGTTCTACCAGGGCCCCTTCCGTAAAGCTCATCTGGTCCGGAATTTTAAAGGTAAATGCCGCCGGATGGGAGACATATTCGCTGAGCACGCCATCGTAGGGAGGCGTTGCCCAGAAGCGGACATCCTTGCACAGATTGTAGTGCCCGCTCAGACACTCCTCGCATTTCATACAGGGAACCCCCGGCTCCATACACACCCGGTCCCCTTTCTTCAGGTGCGTTACCTTTTCACCCACTTCCCACACAATGCCGGCTGCTTCATGTCCGAGAATGAATGGATAGTCGACCACAAAGTCACCGATAGCTCCCTTCTGATAATAATGCAGGTCTGAGCCACAGATTCCCACCGACTGGATCTTAATCACCACATCATCCGGCCCTGCCTGCGGCATGGCAGCTTCTCCGACTTCTATCTTCTCAATATCCGTCATATAAAATGTTTTATTTGGCATCTTCGTTCTCCTTTTCCCCTCAGAATCGTGCCTCGCAACGTTATTTTTTTATTATAACATCAAACGAGAGTTAATAAAGCAAAAAATAGAAATAAAAAAGCTCCCTTTGGTCTGTCGGCCAAAGGGAGCTTCTTTAAAAATCCAATGATACTATGTGTTCGTTTTCAGGAACGCCTTAGCGTTCTTGACGAATCTGGCGTATCACGCCTTCCTTCGCTCAGCCTTCGATCATGATGGTCTTACGCTCCGGCTTCTTCGCTTCTTCCTTTTTCGGGATCGTCATACTCAGAACACCGTGTTTGAAGGATGCCTTAATATCTTCCTCTGTCAGGTTTTCACCCACGTAGAAGCTTCTCTGCATCGCCCCGGAATATCTCTCCTTGCGGAGTACTTTGCCCTTCTTGTTTTCTTTCTCCTTGTCCAGGCCCTTCGCCGCACTTACGGTCAGATAACCGTCTTTCAGCTCCAAGGTAATCTCATCCTTCTTGAAACCAGGGATATCCATATCCACTTCATAGTGGTCTTCATGCTCGTGTACATCTGTTTTCATCAGACGATCGGCATGTCGGCCATACAGTTTCTTCTCGATGTGATCCATATCCCGGAAATCAGGGAACTGCGGAAAATCAAACCAGTCATCAAACAAATTCTCACCAATAATACTAGGCATCAACATAAGTCATCTCTCCTTCTACTCATTAACACTCCGATCCGGAAGATCGGTAAAGCCTGTATGTTTCTGAGCATTGGGACGGAGAAGGAAGGATCGGTGAAACCATATTCTGGTTTAGCTCTGGTCTTGGTAACATCTCTGTTCCTTTGTTCTGATTACGTTATACCACTTCTGTTAGCACTCGTCAAGAGCGAGTGCTAACATTTTCTGTGAAATCTTTGTGACTTCATGTTCTTCCCCTGCCAGAGCCCTTTATATCTTATTCGAAATAAATGACGCCCAGCCCGCAGTGGGCTTTGTATCTTTTGTAATAATAGTAAATCTGCAGAGAATCACCCTTTCGGATCTGGATGGTGTCGCCATTTTTCAGGGCCGTCGCCGTCTCCTCATCAAAGTTATGCATAAGTTTCATCCCTTCGATCCGAAATCCGGGCGACGCTTTCACCGTAAGCTTACCCTTGATGGCCTTTTTGATGGTATAAGTATTGTCAAATTTCCGGTATCTGGAAGCATAATCCTTCTTCCCGATTTTCAGGACAGCGTAGGGGTTTTTATACTTCATGGCAACCACTTTGGTTGTATATTTCCTGCTTTTGCCGTTCAGCGTCGCCTTGAATTTTACCGTTCCCTTCTTCATAGGCTTTAAAGCCTTGATGATCAGAAAAACATTACCATCCGGACGTTTTTCCACCGCAGTCTCAAACTGAAGATCCTTCGTCGAGGTTTTGAAATCCGAAAACGTCGTCCCGTGGGGAAACTCCAGCCACTCCTGGCCTCCATACTCGCCGCCGTACCAGAAAAACCATCTCTCATCCAGCTCATCTTTGTCAGGCAAATCCGCTGCAAACACACTCGTTGAGGCGAAAAGCACGCCCAGCATCAGGACTACCGCCAGCTTAACTCCGTTCGGGACAGATATTCTGCTCTTTCTCATCGTCACTCCTCCTTGCTAGATCAATTACATAAACAGGCATTTGAAATTGTACCATACTATTATTTTTTTCGTCAATCCAGGAAAATCCATCCTTCCCAACCCTTCCCGGATATGGTATGATATTCCCAACTTTGATGAGTCAGAAGGGACGGTTCTTTTTGACTCATTGCTCACAACGAGTCAAAAAGAACCGTCCCTTCTGACTCATTCCTGATATGAAAGGTGTCTTATGAATATACTGGTATTGGAACATATTTCGAAAATATTTGGGGATAAGCAGATCCTGCGGGATGTCTCGCTGGGAATCAATGACGGGGAGAAGATCGGTGTCATCGGTATCAATGGCACAGGGAAATCCACTCTGCTGAAAATCATTGCCGGGCTGGAGGAGCCGGATGAGGGTACGGTCACGGTTCGAAGAGGAACGCGGATCACCTGGCTTCCTCAGAATCCGGTGTTCCCGCAGGGGCAGACGATCCTGGATGCAGTTCTGGAAGGGCATGCCTCCGCCGGCTCTCCTCCTTCGGATTCTCTGTCGGGAGGCTACGCGACCACCGATTCCGGCCAGCCATCGGTGGACGGATCCTTTTCTTTGGATACCAGTGCGGAGGGGGATGCGAAATCTATCCTGAACCGGCTGGGTTTTGCAGACTACTCTCTTACCACCGATTCCATGTCCGGCGGGGAGAGAAAGCGGGTAGCCCTGGCGAAGGCACTCCTGTCCCCTTCCGATGTGCTGATTCTGGATGAGCCCACCAACCATCTGGACAGTGACATGGTTCTCTGGCTGGAGGATTATCTGGATAATTATCGTGGTGTCCTGATCATGGTCACTCATGACCGCTATTTCCTGGATCAGGTCACCCACCGCATCCTGGAGATTGATCAGGCAAATCTTTATTCCTACGAGGCGAATTACAGCGGTTTTCTGGAGAAGCGAGAGGAGCGGATCCGTACATCGCTGGCTGCGGATCAGAAGAGGGCCAATATTCTGCGCACAGAGCTGGCTTGGCTCCGCCGCGGCGCCAGAGCCCGTTCCACCAAGCAGAAAGCCCACATCCAGCGGATCGAAGAACTGCAAAGCATCCGTAACACCCGACTGGACGGAACGGTCGCCATCGACTCCGTGGCCAGCCGCATGGGAAAAAAGACCATCGAGATCGAACATGTGAGTAAGAGCTTCGAGGGAAGAACTTTATTCGAAGATTTCTCTTATACGGTTCTACGGGGCGAACGGATCGGCATTATCGGACCGAATGGCTGCGGCAAGTCCACCCTCATGAAAATTATCACCGGCCAGCTGCCGCCGGACACGGGATCTGTGGTTACCGGCGAAACGATCCGGATCGGTTATTTTGCCCAGGAAAATGAAGCCATGGACACCAACACCCGCGTGATCGACTATATCCGGGACATTGCGGAGATTATTCACACCTCCCAGGGAACCGCCACCGCCTCCCAGATGCTGGAGCGCTTCCTGTTCCCGCCGATGTTGCAGTACACCCCCGTCAATCTCCTCTCGGGCGGCGAGAAACGGCGCCTGTATCTGCTCCGGGTTCTGATGAGCGCCCCCAATGTGCTGATCCTCGACGAGCCCACCAACGACCTGGACATCGCCACCCTGACCACCCTGGAAGATTACCTGGACAGCTTCGATGGCATCGTTATCACGGTCTCTCATGACCGCTATTTCCTGGACCGGGTCGTAAAACGCATCTTCGCCTTTGAAGGAACCACCATTACCCAGTACGAAGGCGGTTATACCGATTATTACCTCTCCCCCCGCCGGCCGGAGAACCGGGAAATGGCAGAAAAAGAGGCGTCCGGCAAATCCGCAGGAAAAGCAGGCACACAAAAGGCTGCCGAAACCAACACCGGATCCTCCTCTTCTTCCGACAAAAACACCGGCCGGACCCACGAGGCGAAACCGAAATTCACCTTCAAGGAGCAGCAGGAATACAATACCATCGACGACGACATCGCCGCCCTGGAAGCCCGCATCGAAGAGATCGATCAGGAAATGGAGGCCTGCGCCAGCCAGTATTCCAGACTCAGCGAACTGACCGAAGAAAAAGAAAACATTCAGGCCGAGCTGGATGCCAAAATGGAACGCTGGGTTTATCTGAACGAACTCCACGATAAAATTGAAGCATCCCAGAATAAATGAAACACCTGTAACACAGCGATCCGAGAGCAAACCGGGGGCAATCAAGGGCAATCAAGGGGACGGTCCTAATGATCAATGATCATTAGGACCGTCCCCTTGATTGCCCCGGACGGATTACTCACTCCTTATCGTAGAGAAATTCTATTTCCTCATATATTTCTCTGAAATCCACCCAGCAGTTTCCATCCCAGATTCCTACCGGAACCAGATCAGCAAACGTGTACGATTTTGGAAGAAGTATCTCCGGAAGCTTATCGTAAACCGCGATTCTTTTATGATCCGGATCCACGATCCAGTACTCTCTCACTCCCGCCTCTGCGTATTTCCTCAATTTTTTGATCGTATCTTTCTTCGCTGTAGAAGCTGAAAGAATCTCCACCACCAGATCCGGGGCTCCGTATATCACCTTGCGGCGCAGCCGGTCTCTGCCGCAGATAATAACAACATCCGGCTGAACCATCGTCCGGTCATCCCGATCCAGCTGCACGTCCAGCGGAGCCGGAAACACCCTGCACTCCCCGCCATTCTTATGCACATAGTTTGAAAATGCTACCGTCAGATCACTCAGAATACTCTGATGAATGACGGATGGAGCATCCATTTTTATAATTTCGCCGTCAATCAGCTCCACCCGTTCCTCCTCTGGCCAGGCATAATAATCCTCTATCGTATAATCTCCCTGGCGCTTTAACGGCCATTTCACTTCCGCCAGCGCAGCTTCTTCCACCCGATCTGCCGTCAACTTCTCATCTTGTACATTCTTCCCATCCATGTTTTTTCTTCCATACTCCGTATTTTCCATAACTACCTCTCTTTCTAATACGAATCTACGGAATGGATTATACAATAATCCTCTACACCATTATAACACCCGGATCCGGCAATGTACACAAACTGAGAGGTTGCTTTTTGCAAAAAAGAGGTTGCTTTTTGCAAAAAACAGGAGCCTTTTCACCTGGCAGCACAATCAGGGGGGACAATCAGGGGCAATCAGGGGCAATCAGGGGGACGGTCCTAATGATCATCGATCATTAGGACCGTCCCCCTGATTGGTAAGGTACGTAGTACAACGGCAGTAATTGGCAGTTCTCGGCATACCATTAAGAACTCCTAAAAGCACGAAAAAACTGGATTTTTGCACGTTTTCGTTAAAATACGTGTCAAAATCCAGTTTTTTATTAGTGAGAGATGGGGGATTCGAACCCCCGACAACTTGATTAAAAGTCAAGTGCTCTACCGACTGAGCTAATCTCCCTCGGTAACTATACCAAGCTGGGCTAACTGGATTCGAACCAGCGAATGCAGGAGTCAAAGTCCTGTGCCTTACCGCTTGGCGATAGCCCAATAAGGTGGGATGTGGGACTCGAACCCACGGCCTCCAGAGCCACAATCTGGCGCGCTAACCAACTGCGCCAAACCCACCACGTTCGGATCCTCAGATCCTGACGATCTCCCAGGCTATCCCGGAAATCGTGAGAGCGGGTGATGGGAATCGAACCCACGTACCCAGCTTGGAAGGCTGGTATTCTACCATTGAATTACACCCGCATGTTGCAATGGAAATCGGGGTGACAGGATTCGAACCTGCGACATCCTGGTCCCAAACCAGGCGCTCTGGCCAAACTGAGCCACACCCCGGCGGAACTTCCA
>CAMOYN010000063.1 GCA_946630035.1 uncultured Lachnospiraceae bacterium | reverse complement strand
CACCTTTTCCCGCCATAACCCGGCGCAGAATATAGTATTCCATGTTGGTCAGATCCAGCCGCTGCGTCCCCACCATGGCAAGATGATTCTCCAGATCGATGGTCAAAGGACCGCTGGTATATCGCACCAGTTTTCTGGAGGTGGACCGCCGGCGCATGACCGCCTGGATTCGTGCCAGAAGCTCCATCGTTCGGAAGGGCTTTACGATGTAATCATCTGCACCGGCATTCAGCCCCTCCACCACGATGTCCTCTCCGTCCATGGCTGTCAGGAACAGTACCGGCACATCACTTTTTTCCCGGAGTCTGTGAAGAAACTCCACACCATTTTCTCCCGGCAGCATGACATCCAGCAGAATCAGGTCGGGGTTTTCCGACGCCAGAATCCTTCGGGCCTCACGGGTATTTTCTGCCAGAGAAACCGAATAACCGTGCAGGGCCAGAATCTCCCGGATACTGGTACCGATCGCCTCATTGTCTTCAACCACCAATATGTGTTCCTTCATCATATAACTCCTTATGCTTATCCTTCATGCAAAAAAAGTGCGGATCCATCCACACTCTTTTTGCTTACAGGCATATAATGATTCCACGGATTATTTCGGAAGCCGGAAAGAGCTCTTCAGGCTGACAATCCGGTTAAATACCGGTTCGCCCGGTCTGGAATCCTTGGTGTCTACACAGAAAAATCCATTGCGGACAAACTGGAAACGATCTCCCGGCTGCGCCTCTCCCAGTTCCGGCTCTACGTAACATTCGGTCAGTGTCACCAGGGAGTTGGGATTCAGGTTCAATGTGCCGTCCTCGGCGAACATTCCCTTTTCTTCATCTATAATATTCTCATAGAGGCGTACCGTCACCTTTTTGGCGGTATCGGCTGCCACCCAGTGAATCGTACCCTTTACTTTACGGCCGGTAAATCCGCTGCCACTCTTTGTTTCCGGATCATAGGTACAATGAATCACAGAAATCTTGCCCTCTTCATCCTTCTCAAAGCCGGTGCAGCGCACAAAATAGGCGTTCATCAGACGCACTTCGTTGCCGGGGAACAGGCGGAAATATTTCTTCGGAGGCTCCTCCATAAAATCTTCCCGTTCAATGTACAGTTCCCGGCCGAAGGGGATCTGTCTGCTACCCAGGGCTTCATTCTCCATGTTGTTGGGAGCATCCAGCCACTCAATCTGGCCTTCCGGATAATTGTCAATCACCAGTTTTACAGGATCCAGGATGGCCATCTGACGTTTTACTTTCATCTTCAGATCTTCCCGGATGCAGTACTCCAGCATCGGCATCTCCGACGTACTCTGAGCCTTGCTGATTCCGGAAAGTTTTACGAACATCCGGATCGCCTCGGGAGTATAACCTCTCCGGCGCAGACCGCTGATGCTCACCAGGCGGGGGTCATCCCAGCCATCCACAATACCATCCTCTACCAGACGTTTGATGTATCTCTTTCCGGTCACCACATTTTTCAGATACAGTTTGGCAAACTCAATCTGGCGGGGCGGATTCTCATACTCACACTCCCGGACTACCCAGTCATAAAGCGGGCGGTGATCCTCAAACTCCAGAGTACACAGGGAGTGGGTTACATGCTCAATCGCGTCCTCAATGGGATGTGCAAAGTCATACATGGGATAGATGCACCAGGCATCTCCGGTATTGTGATGGGTCATGTGGGCCACACGATAGATGATCGGATCTCTCATATTAATATTAGGAGAAGCCATATCGATCTTTGCGCGAAGTACCCGGGATCCGTCTTCACATTCCCCATTCTTCATCGCCTCAAACAGGGCAAGATTCTCTTCGACAGAACGATTCCGGTAAGGACTCTCTTTTCCCGGCTCCGTCAGGGTGCCACGGTATTCCCGGATCTCATCGGCCGTCAGATCACAGACGTAGGCCTTTCCCTTGCGGATCAGCAGCAGTGCCTTCTCATACATCTCTTCAAAATAAGAGGATGCAAAGTACAGACGATCCTCCCAGTCCGCCCCCAGCCAGGCGACGTCCTCCTTGATGGATTCTACGAACTCAATTTTTTCCTTGGTGGGGTTGGTATCGTCAAACCGGAGGTTGAAGGTGCCATGATACTGCTCAGCCATCGTGCTGTTCAGGATAATGGACTTTGCATGTCCGATGTGAAGGTAGCCGTTGGGCTCCGGCGGGAAACGGGTGGTCACATGATCATATACGCCCTCCGCCAGATCCTTCTCGATCGCAAGTTCAATAAAATGTTTGGATACGGGTTCTTCCGCAGCTTCTGTTACTGCCGTGGTAATCTCTTCCATGAATGGTTTATTCCTTTCCCATTGTTATCATATGTTCCTCATTCGCGGATGTATACACCCTGCTCTTCCCAGAAATCCAGCAACTCCTGGACTGTCTCATGGGCCCAGTTTTCCTCCGGCTCGGGGTACTGTGTACTATCCTGCTTCTTGTCCTCTTCCGCTGTCCCGGGATTCGGTTCCGGCATCTTTTTCTCTTGATCGCTCATGATATCCTCCTGGTTCTTCTTATCTTATCAGGGAGATTCTGAGCCGTATTTTTTCCTGCTGTCACGGTTCAGAACAGATTCATTATACTTTTTCCGTTTAACCACGTCAAGTCGTTATCTTTGGTTTGCATAAGATGGAGAATTATGCTATGATTGCCTTTGATTTATAATGAATATTTCCTGAGAAGTTTATTCTTTTCTTACATTTATGTTTTATAATAGGATTATTGGAGGGTATTCCTATGAAAGAAAAGATGAGATCTTTTATGGCCGGCCGTTACGGCACAGATCAGTTGGGACGCTTTACCATGGGTGTCAGCGCCGCCTGTCTGATCCTTTATATGATTTTCCACTGGAGTATTCTGTATCTGATCACCATGGCAGGTCTGATCTGGTACTACGTCCGTGCGTTCTCACGGAATCACAGCAAACGTTATGAGGAAAATCTCCGTTTCCTGCAGTGGAAAAACCGCATTCTTTCCCGTTTCACCTCTTTGCGCGGGGAGTGGGAGCAGCGGAAGTACTACCGCTTTTACAGCTGTCCCAAGTGCCATCAGAAAGTGAGAGTTCCCAAAGGACACGGCAAGATTTCCATTACCTGCCCGAAATGCCGTGAGGAATTCATCCGGAAGAGCTGACGCAGGCTATGTTTGGTTATATCTCCATCAATAAACCCGAACTGAAAGTGCGGGATTTTGACACCTATCATGCGTTTTACTGCGGTCTGTGCCACACCCTGGGTGACCGTCTGGGATGGACATCCCGACTGACACTGACCTATGATATGACGTTTCTGGCAATCCTTCTGGATTCTCTGTATGAAGAGACGGAAGAAAAACGGTCCCTGCGCTGTCCTGTGCGTCCCTGGCAATGCCCGCCGGCCATTCTGTGCCCGGCGACCCGGTATGCCGCCGATATGAATGTTCTGCTTGCCTTTTATAACCTGGCAGATGACTGGAAGGATGACCACCGGACAGACAGCCGGATCAGACTTTCCCTCCTGAAGAACAAACTTCCCGGGATTCGCAGCCGCTGGCCGCGGCAGGCGAAGGCCGTAACAAGATATGTCCATGATCTTCACCAGTGCGAACAGGCCGATGTCCGGGATCCGGATCTGGCTGCCCGGCTCACCGGAACCATGCTGGGGGAGATTTTTGTGCGCCAGGAAGATTGCTGGTCAGATCGTCTTCGCGGAATGGGTTCTGCCCTTGGCCGTTTTATCTATCTCATGGATGCCTATGAAGATCTCCCCATGGATCTGATACACGGCTCCTACAACCCCTGGAAATATATGCCGGAGAAGACCATGGAGTCGGATTCCCGGATCCTTCTGACGATGATGATGACCGAATGCTGTCATGCTTTTGAACAGCTTCCGATTCTCAGAAATGCCGGTATTCTGAGAAATGTACTCTATTCCGGAGTATGGACTGCCTATGAAAGAGTCCTGAAAACACGATTGAAGACAGAGGAAACCCACCATGACGGATCCCTATAAAGTTCTGGGCGTTCACTATAACGCAACCGACGATGAGATCAAAAAAGCATACCGGACGCTGAGCAGAAAATATCACCCCGACGCCAATGTCGGCAATCCCAATGCGGAACAGGCAGAAGAGATGTTCAAACAGGTTCAGCAGGCTTACGACCAGATCATGAAAGAGAGAGAAGCCGGCGCCGCCGGCTATGATAACAGCTATGGGTATGGCGGCGGAAACGGAACCTACACCGGGGGCGGATACGGTCCCTTCGGAGGATTCGGCGGAGGATTTGGCGGAGGATCCTACGGCAATGGATATGGAAATGGATATGGCAGCAGCCAGCAGACCTACGCCGGGGAAGACGGAATCCGGATGCAGGCAGCCGCCAATTATATTAACAACGGAGCATTTTCGGAAGCCCTGCACGCCCTGGATTCGGTCCAGGATCGCACGGCACAATGGTATTATTTCTGCAGCATCGCCCACAGCGGCATGGGGAATAACATCAACGCCCTGAACTACGCCCGTCAGGCCGCTTCCATGGATCCGTCCAACATCGAATATCAGCAGCTGATACAGCGCCTGGAAAACGGAGGCCAGTGGTATCACGCCCGGGGAGAGAGCTTCGGCGGCCGCCCCGTACCAGACTCCAATACACTATGTTATCTCTGCCTCGCCCAGGCCCTCTGCGCATCCTGCGGCGGCCCCGTTTTTTGTTGCATATGATGATACCAGGGGACCAAGGTCATATAAAATGAGAAAGAGACAGGGGACGTACCTGTGTCTCCCTTTTGGGAGACACAGGTACGTCCCCTGTCTCTTTCTGTCCCTCTTTAATTTCACTGAATTCCGGAGCTTCCGAAGCCGCCTCTGGCCTGGCCTTTGCGTTCTCCGACCTCTTCGAACCGGATTCTCGGCTGGTGTTGCAGGATCCGGAACTGGGCGATCCGGTCATTGACGTGGATTTCTGTATCCCGCATCGCCACCACCGGGTACATCCAGAGGTCGTCCGTGCTGTCCTTTCCGTAACTCTCATCGATGACGCCGATGGAATTCACCTGTATGATACCGAAGTTCCGGAAGGTGGAGCTGCGGGGTGCTACGATCGCCTCATACCCGTCCGGGAGGCGCAGGGAAACGCCCAGGCTGATCATCCGGAATTCTCCGGCTTTCATGACGACATCTTCCGCGGCCCGCAGATCGATCCAGTCACTCTTCCCGTCGATGTACGTCAGTTTTTCTATTTCTTTGCTGTGATAATATATCTGTATGGTCTCTGTATTCATGGATTCCTCTTCCCGGTTGCCCTCATCGGCTGCCGTCTGCTTCGATCCCCCGGAGTATTATCTCCTTCGGGATGAGTAGTTTCTCTGCTGTCTTCTCGCCTGGGCGCGGCGGCGCCGACGGCGGCGGGCTCTGGCCTGCACCCGGAGAAGATGGATCAGGAAGAACAAAAGAACGAGAAACACGACGCCCAGAACGGCCAGCGTAAGAATCTCCCTCATCTGAAATCCGCGGGTATTTGTTTTACCCGAGGTGGTGCCGGCTGACTGTCCGGCGGGAGCTGCCTCCCCCTCCGGAAGGCTTTCCCCATCGGAGATCTGACCCGTGCCGGCTGTCTGTCCCGCACCGGCCTCCGTTTCCGCTCCGACGACCTCGGGGGTGACTCTGGCGGTATCTGTCTGGGCAAGGACTACCGACTCCTCGCCGATGGTTTCTCCCAGGTACGTCCAGGTCCGGGTCCCCACTCCGCTTTCTGTGGAATCTGCCGCCGGAGTAAACTGGGAGGTTACATTGGAAAGATCTGCTTCCCGGGGAAGAAGAAGATAACCGTTTTCCGCCTCTTCTGTCAGACCCAGGGGTGTCACGGTTCCGTTTTCGGTTGGCTGGATCAGGTCCTTCTCTGAAACCAGCTGGAAATTGTCAAAGGCATAGTTTAATAACAGTTTCATGTCATTAAAACGATCCGTTCCGCCCTTCATCAGTACGCAGACAACATCCATGTCCCCCCGTCTGGCATAGGTCACCAGCGTATTACCGGCGATGGAAGTAAAACCGGTTTTTCCCGCCACTACATCTTCGTCGTACCACTCACTGTCGGGAAGGACCATCTTGTTGTGGTTGCTGTATTTTGAGAAGCCTTCCGTCTGGATTGCTCTGCCCTTGAGCCTTACGGTAGGAAGGGAACCATACATCTGGAATTTCTCATTCTGGACGCATCCCCAGAGAATCATCGCCATATCTCTGGCGGTAGTGTAGTGATTCTCATCATTCAGACCGTGAGGATTGTTGAAATGCGTATTCTGGGCCCCCAGTTCTCTGGCCCTCTCGTTCATCCGGTCGGCAAAGGCGGAAAGAGATCCGTCTATATGCTCGGCCAGAGCATAGGCGACTTCATTCACCGACTCTACCAGGAGAAACTGCATGCACTCATCCACATTCAGGACTTCTCCCTCCTGGAATTCCCAGTGATTGCCGCCCTCTTCGATATCTGTCACTGCATCGTGGGACAGAGTGACCTCATCATCCAGATCACAGTTCTCCAGGGTCAGCAGTGCCGTCATGATTTTCGTCGTGCTGGCAGGGAAGCTCTGCAGATCCGGTTCTTTTTCATATAAAACAGCTCCGCTGTTCAGTTCGATCATATATACACTGCGGGCTGTCACTTCCGGTGCCGAGGGCCAGCCCGCTGCATCAGAATAATCATAGACCCGGTGATCGGCACGGCCGGTTGCGGCCTGTACCGGTATGCTTCCTGTCAGTAACACGGCAGCGGTCAGCACTGCCAGCCATTTTTTCCATCTGAATATAATCAAGAAATCTATTCCTCCTACAGTTTTTCTTTCGCCAGGGCTTCCAGAATCTCTTTATCCGCGGGAAGCCAATGCAGCTCACCAAATTCGGAAGGGGCCACCCAGCGGGCGGCTTCATGCTCAAGAAATGTCATCCCTCCGCCTTCTTCATGGCAGATGAAGCAGTCCATGGAGAGGTGAAACTCCGGATAGTCATACTCCGTTGTCATGAAAAATCTCTCGATGCGGATCCTGCAGTCCAGTTCCTCCCGGATCTCCCGTTCCAGTGCCTGCTCCGGGTTTTCTCCTGCCTCGATCTTCCCTCCCGGGAACTCCCACCAGTCTTTATACTTTCCGTAACCTCTCTGGGTCGCCAGAATTTTTCCGTTCTCGCAGAAAATGGCAGCGGCCACCCGGATACTCTTTCTTTCTTCCATATGGTAATCCTCACAATCCTCTCCTTACCATACCACGAAATATCAATCTATGCCAGTGTTTCCTCTATTATTTTTACCCGTTCCTCTTCTTTTCTTCGCGGAGGAGGGCAAAGGAAAGCAGCAGATGAAGACAGGTATCCGGATCTTCCAGTTCTATTCCGGAGATCTGCCGGATCCGGTCCAGGCGAACCAGGAGAGTAGTCCGGTGAACCCCCAGTATTCTGGCAGTTCTGGCGATATTCTGCTGTTCTCTCAGATACAGTTCCAGCGTCTCTTCCAGATGGGTATCATTCTCGGTATCATAGGTCCGGATCTGCAGGATAGCACTGTGGATGACCTGTTCCGTATGGAGCTGGCGGGTGCACTGATCCAGAAGATAGGATAAGCGATAATCCGAAAAATAGTAGGTCCAGTCCGTCGGACTCTGCTGTTCCCCCACCAGAAGAGCCTGTTCCGCTTCCAGAAAATGCTCGTGCAGATAGGCAAAACCATGAAAAATGTCGCTGAAACCGGCACGGCAGAGAGTTTCCCTCAGGAAGAAGGGGAGTCTGGAGCGGTATTCTTCTTTCCGGTCTCCTCCCCTGGTAATATTTCTTATGCAGACCAGCTGCCGGTCCACGTCCAGAACGTAGCACTCGGGGAAGATCTTACGTACCTGAGGGGGATAATAGGTCAGGCCGATCTGCTCGCCGATCCCCTCCATAAACCGGAACAGTACCACCTGATAATCATCGTTTTCACTCCAGTTCCACCGGGGAAACAGACTGCGGAGTTCGCCGGGCCGGATCCTCTTTCCTCCCAGTATCTCTATCACCAGGCTTCGCAGTTTCTCATCCGCCTCCGAGGCAGTCCCACGATAGATATAATCCTCGTAGATATCATCAATGGCTTTTCCCAGGACATGAACGATCTGGCGCAGGCCATAGTCCAGGTTGTGTCCCGGCATATGCGCCACCAGTCTGGCCTGATAGACTCCTGCCACTTTGAAGTTATAGCAGTAGTACTGCTCCTGCTCTATATTGTAGTAGTAGAAAACATCTTCCAACTCCACCGCATTCTGAAAATCCTGATCCATGGCCAGCTCATTCACCTCGGAAAGAGCCGCCCCCGTGCGGTTTTCCACCCATTGGTTCTCCTTCCCGAAACTTTCGGATACACCGATCATGGTCATGGAACGGGTGGAGATCCCGGAGCGTACTCCGAACATTCCCTCTGCCAGAGAAAGAATCTCGTCCAGGGGATTTTTCATTATAATCATTTTCTGAAGCCGGCTGCAGAAATGAAAGTAATAATTCCAGGCTTCCTGCAGATACATGCAGGCCTGGATCGCTGTCAGGGGCTGTTCCGGGCAGATCCAGCAGAACCTTTTTTCCGTCACCGGAAACTCCATCGGGTCCCGGCAGAAAACCAGCTGCGGAACTTTCGAAGGATAGGCTTCGGCCACCTCGTCCCGGGACAACACATACAGTTGTTCCGCCGGCCTCTTTTCTGTCTCATCCGCCGGAAGACCCACCTGATAGCCTGACAATTTAAAGTCCTCTTTCACATTCAGATTGGTATGAAGCGAAATTTTTTCTGACAGTATTTTTATCAGAATTCCCATCGATATTTCCACAATATTCCCCCTCTGTCTGCCGCTTTCCTGCAATATTACCGTGGAGCACAGACACAATAATTTCTGCAAGTATAACATTAATGTGAAAAATCTGCCAGTCCCCGGCTACTATATTTTATAGTATTACTCAACTTCTATCTTCTATCAAATATAGAATTTACTAATGATTTCACATCCTCTATAATGTATACATAGAATGCTTTCGATCTTCTTCTGCTTTCGGCAGAAAGGTCAATAAAATAAGGAGGATTGGACATGTTAACCGCAAAAGAAAATTTCAGAGAGTGTGTACGTGGGGGAAATCCTGACCGTTTTGTAAACCAGTATGAAGCGATGCAGCTGCAGTTTCATCCTTTCATGATGAAATCCCCTCTGCTTCAGCCCGGTATGATGAATGTAAAGAACGCCTGGGGCGTTACCAACAGCTTCCCCGAGGGAACTCCCGGTGCTTTCCCAGTTCATACCCCCGACAAGATCGTTATTCAGGATATCGAGACCTGGCAGGACTATGTACATGCTCCGTCCCTGAAATTCACCGACGAGGAATGGGCTTTCTGGAAACAGGTTTATGATTCCATCGACGGAACCAAAGCTTACAAAGCTGTATTCGTAGCTCCCGGCCTGTTTGAGCAGTGCCATCACCTGGGCGAGATTCAGAACACCCTGATCAATCTCTACGAATATCCGGATGAGATGCATGATCTGATCAAATACCTGAAGGAATGGGAACTGGAACTGGCTGAGGGTATCTGCTCCAATCTGCATCCCGATATGCTCTTCCATCACGATGATATGGGCAGCCAGAAGAGTACCTTCATGAGCCCTGAGATGTGGGAAGAGTTCTATGTAGAGCCCTACAAAGAGATCTACAAATACTATCATGATCACGGTGTAGAGTTCGTCGTTCATCACTCCGACAGCTATGGTGAGACCCTCGTTCCCGCTATGATCGAGATGGGCATCGATGTATGGCAGGGCTGCTTCGCATCCAACAACATGAAGCGCATGATCGAGACCTACGGAGACAAGATTTCCTTCATGGGCGCGATCGAAAACCGTATGGTTGACTTCGATGGATGGACCGATGAGAACTGCGAGAAGGTCTGCCGCGAGACCATGGATTCTCTCGGAATGAAGCATTTCATCCCTTGTATCGCTCAGGGCGGCCCCGGCTCCGTATACCCCGGTGTGTACATGAGCATGATCAATGCCATCGACCGTTACAACACAGAAAAGTTCGGCTTCACCCAGGAAGAACTGGAAGGCGCCAGAATGCCTCTGCAGATCATGTTCTAATCTTCAGAAAACAATTTCCAAGATTTTCAAATAATAAACAGAGGGCTTTGGCCCTCTGTTTATTATTGCAGGGATTACATTCATGATCTGGTGGGATCCTTTATCACAAAAGGCAGCCGGCCGGCAGGTTCCGCACCACTTCCGCGATCGGAAGCCCCATGACGGTATAATAGTCTCCGTCAATTTTCTTTACCAGCAAGGCACCTCTTCCCTGAATTCCGTAGGCACCGGCCTTATCCATCGGTTCTCCGGTCTTTATATAGTCCCGGATTTCCTTTTCGGTCAGCGGATAAAATTCCACCGAAGTCTCCGTGGTAAATATCTTTCGTGTCTCCCCTGACAGAATGGCTACACCGGTATATACCTTATGCGTCCGGCCGGAGAGTTCCGAGAGCATCTGATATGCCTCTTCCTCATCGGAAGGTTTTCCCAGGATCTCGTCATCGCAGACTACAATGGTATCCGATCCCAGTACGACATTCCCCGGATGAGAACGTAATATATCTCTGGCTTTGCATTCCGCAAGGAAGGCCGGCACATCCTTCGCTGCCATTCCTTCCGGTATCCGCTCCTCTGCATGGGAGGGGATGCAGTCGAATTCCAGGCCCGCCAGTGTAAGGAGCTCCCGTCTTCTTGGTGACTGGGATGCCAGTATCAGTTTTGGTTTCATCTTATCTCCCTGCTCCTTCCCGCAGCCATCCAGAACGATTCGTTTCCGTACATTTCCGTATCTCAACGAGGCAGTACGGCGGCTACCTCGTCCATGCCGTCACAGGGGTACATCTCGATCCGGCCGGCATCTGCCATCTCCGCCAGTTCCGGATCCATCGGAAGGGACGCACAGATCGGGACACCGGTTTCCGCCGACCAGGCCGCCAGTTTGTTTTCCCCGAAGACATAGATCTTCCGGCCACAGTCCGGGCAGGTTACATAACTGAAGTTTTCCACTACCCCGAGAACGGGAATATTCATCTGAAGGGCCATATGATAGGCTTTCTTTACTACCATCTCCACCAGACTCTGAGGGGATGCTACCAGCAGAATTCCGTCGACCGGAAGGGACTGGAATACGGTAAGCGGAACATCTCCGGTTCCCGGAGGCATATCCACCAGCAGATAATCCAGCTCGCCCCAGATCACATCCGACCAGAACTGTTTCACTACGCCGGCAATGGCCGGTCCGCGCCAGATCACCGGCTTTTCTTCTTCCTCCATCAAGAGATTGATGGAGATCACCTTGATGCCGGTCTCGGTCTCGGCGGGAAGCATCAGTTCCCCCTGGGTTCCCTCAATGGTATGAATACCGAACATTTTGGGAATGGAAGGTCCGGTAATATCCGCATCCAGAATTCCTACTTTATATCCCTGACGGTTCAGCGCCACGGCCAGGCCGGAGGTAACGGAGGATTTCCCCACGCCTCCCTTGCCGCTGACGATACCGATCACATGCTTCACTGAGGTGAATTCATTGGGTTCTACCGCGAAAGGATTCTCTTTTACTTTTGCTGCTTTTGCCTTATCAATGGCTTCCTGAAGAGCCTGATCCTGTGTATTTTCGGCCATGCTGTATCTTCCTCCTGTCCCTGTCAGAACTCCCCCGGAGTCCTGCGGGCTGTATGATAACAGGGCACTTTTCAGCCCGCAGAAACCAGTATACACGAAGACCCTCTTTTCTGCAACCGTAAGGTTTCATCCATCCTCCGGCGGATGCTGTTTAAACCGCCGTTTTTTCGCTGACCGGAAGAATTCCTGTCAGGGAGAGAAGCTCTCTCACAGAGGATACCGGGAGGATCTCCATCTTGTCTTTTACTTCCTGGGCGACATCCTTCAGATCCCTCTGGTTCGCTTCCGGGATGAACACCCTTGTCACTCCGGCTCTCTGGGCCGCCATGAGTTTCTCCGGAAGACCGCCGATGGGAGTGACGGCGCCCCGCAGTGCCACTTCTCCCGTCATGGCAATATGCGGATCCACAATCCGGCCCGTTACCAGGGAAGCCAGTACCGTTGTCAGAGTGACACCCGCCGACGGCCCATACTTGGGCAC
>CAMOYN010000062.1 GCA_946630035.1 uncultured Lachnospiraceae bacterium | reverse complement strand
CCTTTTTTCTCGGAGCAGGTCTGCTCTCCGGAAGCTACGGCAAGGATCTGCTCGTACAGTCTCCGGCCGGCGGCTTCTACGGATTCGCCTTCGGTGGCGATGGTTCCTGCATTGAAATCCATCCATCCGCTCTTGCGGTTGTAGAGGGTCTCATTGGTGGCAATCTTCAGAGTAGGGGCTGGTGCGCCGAAGGGGGTTCCCCGGCCGGTGGTGAACAGAACGATCTGTGCACCTGCCGCCGTCAGGGCCGTGGCAGACACCAGATCATTGCCCGGTCCGTAGAGCATGTGCAGCCCCTGGCCGTGCACCTGGTCGCCGTAGGAAAGGACCTCCACGATGGGTGCGCTTCCGCCCTTCTGGACACAGCCGCAGCTCTTGTCCTCGAGGGTGGTGATGCCGCCCTTCTTGTTGCCCGGGCTGGGGTTCTCGTAAACCACTTCCCCGTGCTGGATGAAATACTGCTTGAAACCGTTGAGCATGTGGCAGGCCTTGTCAAAGACTTCCTTGCTCGCACAGCGGCTCATCAGCATTCCCTCCGCACCGAACATCTCCGGCACTTCCGTCAGGATGGTAGTACCGCCCTGGGCACAGAGAATGTCACTGAAGGCACCGACACAGGGGTTGGCCGTGATGCCGGACAGACCGTCCGATCCGCCGCACTTCATTCCTACCACCAGCTTGTCGGCCGGGATCTCCTGCCGGGAGAACTGTCCGGCATAGGCGGCACACTCCTCCAGAAGCTTCCGTCCGTCGGCAAACTCATCCTCACTCTCCTGACAGGTCAGGAACTTCACCCGCTCGGGATTGAAATCTCCCAGTTCCGCCAGGAACTGCTCGTGGGTCAGGTTCTCACATCCCAGTCCCACCACCAGCACAGCACCGGCATTGGGATGATTCACCAGAGCCGCCAGCAGCTTTCTGGTCTGAGCATGATCCGCGCCGGTCTGAGAACATCCGTAGGGATGAGGAAATGCATACAGACCGTCGATACTTCCGGTCACCAGATCCTGATTCTCCTCCACCAGAGTCTTGATCACACCATTGACACAGCCAACGGTGGGAATGATCCAGATCTCATTCCGGATCGCCGCCCGGCCGTCCGGCCGCATATATCCGCGGAAGGTGGGAATCTCACCACCGGACAGTTTCTCCGGCTCCCATACCGGAGCCTTCTCCGGCTCGTACCGGTATTCCACTTCCCCTTCCAGGTTGGTTTTCATATCATGGGTGTGAACCCAGCTTCCCCGGGCGATATCCGCCGTCGCATGACCGATGGGAAATCCATATTTACAGACATCCGCCCCGGCCGCAATATCCGCCACCGCAATCTTATGTCCCTGGGGAATATCTTCCTTCGCGATCAGCTCCCCGCCGTCAATCAGCAGGTGCTCCCCCGCTGCCACCGGCGACAGAGCCACCGCCACATTATCTCTCGCATGAATGCGTATAATCTTTCCCATATTGCCCCGCTTTCCGCGTCATTGCCGCCTTCCGTGCAATTCTGTTCTTTCAGGTAAAAAATGTTTCTCGGAGGAGAGGATCCGCAGCGCCGGTCCTTAGCGAACCGAGCTCGCAGAGCGAAGGTGAGGTTAGTACCGTTGCGCGAGGACTTAGCGCGAGCGCCTCTCCGCAGAGATCATTTTTACCTGAAGAACTGTATTGCACGGAAGCCCGCGGTTGTCGCTTTTTATTTCGTTTCGAGGTTAAATCCGAAGTATTTTACGGCATTGTTGTAGCAGATGCCTTTTACGATCTCTTCCAGGGTCTCATAGTCCTCCGGATATTCTCCGTTTTCTACCCAGCCGCCCAGCAGTTCGCACATCACGCGGCGGAAATACTCATGCCGGGTGTAGGAAAGGAAGCTGCGGGAGTCGGTGAGCATTCCGACAAAGCCGGCCAGGAAGCCCAGATTTGCCAGGGTTGTCATCTGCTCGGTCATGCCGACCTTGTGATCATTGAACCACCAGGCGCTTCCCTGCTGGATCTTCGCCACGGCGGAGCTGTTCTGGAAGCTTCCCAGGATGGTTCCGATGGAGGCATTGTCGTTGGGATTCAGAGAATACAGAATCGTCTTCGGCAGCTGGCCGGTCACATCCAGGGAGTTCAGGAAGTCTGCCATCTCGGAGCTGGGAGCGTAGTTGTTGATGCAGTCATAACCGGTATCCGGGCCCAGCTGTTTAAACATCTGTGTGTTGTTATTGCGCTTGCAGCCATAATGCAGCTGCATGATCCAGCCTCTGCGGTGATATTCCCGGCCCAGAACGGTCATGTAAGCCGTCTTGAACTTCATCTCTTCTTCCCGGGTGATGGTCTCTCCGGCCATGCGGCGGGCAAAGATCTTCTCCACTTCCTCCTCGGAAGCCGGCGCATACATCACATATTCCAGGGCGTGATCGGATACACAGCATTTACGCTCGGCAAAATAATCCATCCGAACCGTAAGGGCTTTCATCAGGGTAGCAAAGCTGTCAATTTTCACGCCGCTGACGGTCTGCAGTTTCTCCAGATATTCTTTCCAGGGAGCCTGCTCCAGGTTCATCGCCTTGTCCGGACGCCAGGCCGGAAGCACCTGTACTTCGAAGGAATCATCCTTGGCCAGACGATCGTGATACTCCAGGGTATCCACCGGATCGTCGGTGGTGCAGATCAGGGTGACACCGGACTGACGGATCAGGCCCCGGACCGTCATGTTCGGATCGTGCTGCAGCTTGTCGTTGCACAGATCCCAGACTTCCTGGGCGGTCTTTCCGTTCAGGTATCCCTCGTATCCGAAATACCGCTTCAGTTCCAGATGGCTCCAGTGGTAAAGGGGGTTGCCGATTCCCTTGGCCAGGGTCTCAGCCCACTTCTGGAATTTTTTCCGGTCGGTGGCATCCCCGGTGATATATTTCTCATCCACACCGGCACTGCGCATCAGACGCCATTTGTAATGGTCGCCGCCCAGCCATACCTGGGTGATATTGTCAAAACGGCGGTCCTCACAGATTTCCTGAGGATTGATGTGGCAGTGATAATCCAGGATCGGCATGTTTTCTGCATACTCATGATAGAGTTTCTGTGCCGCCGGAGTGGAAAGCAGGAACTCTTCATCCATAAATTTTTTCATATAAATGCCTTTCTCCGGGGCCCATCCGGGCCCCGGTTCAGAAATCATATTTCCTATATCTTATCAATCTGTTCTGGCCGGTCTGCCCCGATTACAGGCAGGAAGCATAGGCTGCCTTGGCGCCTTCGCTGCGGATCATCTTCAGATCTTTCACAACGGTCTCTTCCAGCTCAGGGATCTTGGTCAGATCCTGATCCCACATCTGCTCGTTGGTCAGAACGGCGTGTACCAGAGCCTCGGGAGTGTCATTTCTGTGCTCATAGTAGAAATCCAGTGCCCAGGCATCATCGGAAACAGTGTAGTTGTTTCCGGCGGGACGGCGGCAAACCAGACCCTTGTCATTGCGCTCCTGGATGTCGTTGGAATAGAAGGCGATGTAGGCAGCCAGAGACATGGTCAGGCAGGCCGGCAGCTTCTTCTCATCCTCGATGTAAGCCAGGAAGGACGGCATGTTGCGGGCTTTCCACTTGGAAGTGGAGTTCAGGCTGATGCTCATCAGCTCGTGGTTAACGAAAGGATTGTTGAAACGGTCTTCCACGGCAGCGGCGAACTCATTCAGATCCTTCTTGTCCAGAGGCAGGGTAGGAATGATCTCGTCATTCAGCATCTTGTTCATGAAGCCCTTGACGGTCTCGTCATGCATGCAGTCGCGCACGATGTCGAAGCCTGCCAGATAAGCGCCCAGAACGAATCCGGTGTGGGCACCGTTCAGGATACGAACTTTTCTCTTCTTGTAAGGGGTAACGTCCGGAACCACATGGACGTTCAGGCCGGAACGCTTGAAGGGAAGCTTCTCCTCCAGCCATTCAGGTCCTTCGATGATCCACACGCCGAAGCACTCACCGACATCCACCAGTTCATCCAGATAACCGTTGGCCTGATCCAGGGCTTCCTTTTCCTTCGGATCACGGATCCGGCCGGGCACGATCCGGTCTACCAGAGTGGAGCAGAAGGTGCAGGTGCCGCACCATGCGCGGAACTCTTCCGGCAGATTCCACTGATCAATGTACTTTCCGACACATTTCTCCAGCTCTTTGCCGTTGTTGTCAATCAGTTCGCAAGAAAGAATCACTACCGGAGCCTTGCCGGCTTTATAGCGGGCATACAGTACCTGGGTCAGCTTGGCCGGGAAGGACGAAGGCGGGGTATCTTCCTGTTTGCACTCCGGATCATAAACGATACCGGCCTCGGTGGTGTTGGATACAATGTACTCCAGATCATCGGATACCGCCAGTTCCATCATGGCAGCATATCCTTCGGCCTCGTAAGGGTTGAGGCAGCGGCTGACGGAGGAGATCACTCTCTTGTCGTCCACCTTCTGTCCCTTCTCGGAACCGCGCAGGTACAGCGTATACAGACCTTCCTGATCATTGATCAGCTTGGTCAGGCCCATGGCGATGGGCTGAACCAGCACTGCCTTGCCGTTCCAGTTATCCCGCTCATTGGCCATATCGAACCAGTAGTCTACAAAGGCACGAAGGAAATTTCCTTCGCCAAACTGCATGATTTTTTCCGGAGCCTTCTCCAGAATGTATCCCTGATATCCACTTTCCTTCAGAACCTGGTAATTCAATTTTTCCATTTTCTTTCCCTCGATTCTCTGATTGGTAAAAACTGTATTGTTTTATCCTTATGTTTTTGTATCTATCAAGAACGCCTCGGCATTCGTTCTGCTTAGGGGTTCCTTTTATTCTCCTCCGCGGGGGTCTTTTTCCGGTTCGCCCATCCAGGCTGCCACGCAGAGTCCCACGTGAACCATGCCCTTCAGGTTGATGCCCTCACGGTCACACCGGCGGATCTCAAATTTCGCCATGCCGATGATCTGGATATCTTTGTCGATGGTATTCGGATAGATGATTCCATCCATGTTGTTCATATCCGGCTGGGACATGTTCAGAGCTGTCAGTCCTCTCAGCTCGGAGAAGGCCTCTACCAGATGATCGCCGTGGCCGCAGAAATGAACGGCGCCGCCGCCGAAGGCGTCCAAAATCTTCTGGTCGGCATCCTGGAAGAACTCTTCGTACATGCTTCCGGAAATGTTGGTGCAGGCGTCCTCACGGATCATGATGCCGCCCTTGTACAGCAGACCGTAATCCCAGGCATATTCGCCCTGGCAGAAGGGGAATTCCTCTTTCCACAGCTGCATGTAGCGGATGAAGGTATCGGTGACGACATCGATCAGATCATGGATCTCATCCTCCTCATCCAGCATCAGCAGGTAGAAATCACTTCCTGCAATGGCCTCTACCAGAGAGCAGGGACCCTGGGTGTCGGGCTGATAAATGTGCAGATATTTCTGCAGCTTCGGATAATCCTTCAGGACTTCTTCCACGTGATGTGCTGCATCGATGGTTTTCTGTCCCAGACCGGAGCGGATGTCGGGCTTGATGCCGTTCCGGAAATCTTCGTTGATCTTCAGGATCTGATCCCACTCCAGATGCATGGCACCCGGCAGGGAATCCTGTTCCTTCGGCAGGATACGGACTTCGCAGCCCAGCATGCTGGGGATCAGGCCTACACCGAAATTGGAACGGAAGGAAAGAAGCTCTCCGCCGCCGGTGGTCAGCTGGTCATTGGCCCGCAGCAGCTGTTTGTACAGCATCGCGTCGTAGTCCTCAAAGGTATCGTTGAAATAAATCGGCTCCCACTCGATCTTGCTGGGGGCCGGTACACGTTCCGGCTTAAAATAACTTACATCCTTCATCTCCCGGTTGGCAAACCGGAAATAATCCGCCAGCAGTTTCTCCTCCTGCTGTTCGTCCAGACGGCTTTCCAGGTCTTCCAGGTACTTACGAATATCCATGTTAATCTTCCTCCATTGACTTGAAATGTAATGTTGATTCAAGGTTTTTCATCTGGTATCAGTCTAACATTTTTTATTCGAATTACTTGACAATACGGTCTGACTTTTTGTCTGAATGAACATTTGCCCTGGCATCTTACCTCTTTTTACCCCAATGTCCGGCTTCTTTGGTTTAACCGTTTGTTCATTGTGATTTCTTCTGCTGCAACGCCATCAGGTAAGACCGGTAATTATCCTTCATGATCACCGACAAAGGCTGTTGCAGCACAGTGCCGGTCTCCCGGTTCAGGCCCACCAGCTGTTCAAACAGGCGGTCCACGCACTGTTCGCCGCTGGTCAGGTGGGACTGATAGATCGATGCCTTCAGAACTCCATTTTCAAAAAACGGTGCCTGTTCCGGGAAGAGATCCATGCCAATTACAGGCGGACATTCTGCCTTTCGTTCCGGGAATTCCGAATAGAACCGGGTGATTTCATCACATACCCAAAAGGTCGCTCTGGCACTCCCGGCGATCACCGCAGCGGGGGGATTTTCCCGGAGAATCCTCCTCAGATCTTCCCGCATCTCCGGTTCCCGCACTTCGTTGCTCTCCCGAAGTACCAGACCTCTGTCCCGGCAGATTTCCTGGAGCTTATCCTGTACCTTCTGCGAAAAGATCCGTGAGCTGGTACGCGATGCGCTGCTGTTGGCCAGAAAAATGGTAGATGTCTTCCCATTTTTTCCATCGCTCCCCTGCTCCCATATTTTCCGGGCATAAAACAGATCCGCCAGTTCCATCGCCAGATTTCCCATGTCCCCCACCGAGACCTCCGCCATGCAGGTCACTCCGTCCACGGGAAGCGACCGGTCTACCAGAGCCACTGCAATTCCCCGGCGGATAAACCGTGAAATCCACGCGGCGGACTTTTCGTCGTCGCAGATCGTGATCAGTCCATCCATCTTTTCTTCCGCCATGTCGGTCTCATCATAAAGACGTTCCAGCGCATCCGAGAGACGATCCACTCCGCAGTCCGCCTTTATCATCTTTACTTCTGTTCTTGTCTTCTGAAGCCTTCGGGCCGCCCTCTCGATCCCAAACCAGAGTCCCCGATAAAAAAAACGCTCATTCCCCTGCGGACCGGGGAGCAGCACGGTGATACTCAGCTGATTTCTCCTCAGCAGTGAGGCAGATTCATCCACCTGATAATGCTGCCGTTCTGCCTCCTCGAGGATCCGGCGCCTGAGCTCTTCTCCTACACCTCCTCCACCGTGGAGCGCACGATGGACGGATGTGATCGATGTTCCCGTATTCCTGGCGATATCTTTAATTGTCACTCGTTCCGCCATATCACCCACTCCCGACTTAAAATATGTTTCATTTGTCTGTAATCTTTTAAGGAAAACGTTTTCCTTTCATTTTCACTATACGCCTCTGTCTCATCATTTTTTTGCCGATTCATCATTTTTTTTGACCATTCGTTCAAAAAATCCATTGATTCCAACGCTGTAACATGATACAACTGATATATGGAGATCATTTTCGGCAAAAAGCTGATATGAGCGTAATATGATGTGGGGAAAATGAATATATGTTGAGAAGAAATTACAATGAATTTCAGGAACTGCTTCCCGGAGATCTGAATATCCGTCACAAGATTGCCATGTCCACGGAGAAAACCACCTTTCATCTGCACTCTCATCTGGAGATCATCTACACCATTTCCGACAACCTGGTATACTTTACGGAATCCGCCGCCCAGAGGCTTCCGGCCGGCACCCTGCTTCTGCTGGATTCGATGTCTCTGCATTATATCGACTGCCTGCATGATGATCGGGCCTGCGACCGTTATGTTCTTTATTTTAATCCAGCCATGGTACACAGCCTGAATACCCCGGAAATCAATCTGCTGGACTGCTTCCTGAGACATCGCGGCGATGGATATGTTCTTCTCCCGGAGGCAGACCTCGGCGCCAGAATTCACAGCATACTCGAACAGATGGTAAACTGTTTCCCGAATTCTGATATGAACGGAGATGCCTCTCTGCTCTCTCCGGAGGATCAGCTTTTCCTGAAGCTTCAGCTTGGTCAGCTGCTCCTGCTGATCCACCGCCGGATGAAGACAGAACAGTCTAATGAAAGCCAGGCCTATCAGGCACATTCCCACAGTGTCTCAGAGATCTGCCAGTATATTAATGAGCACTATCCGGAGGAGCTGTCCGTCAACCGGATTGCCCGGGAGTTTCTGATATCCCGCACCCAGCTGTATAATCTTTTTAAAGAAGTGCTTCATATGTCCATCACGGATTATCTTCAGCAAGTACGCCTTACTCAGGCAAAGTCTCTGCTGCTCAACACCACCTATTCCGTGGAGATCGTCAGTCAGATGGTAGGCTATGGCAATATCAGTTCCTTCTCCCGTGTCTTCAAGGCAAAAACGGGGGAGGCCCCTCTGCAGTACCGTAAAAAGAAGGGCGGGGCGCCTTTCCCTTTAAGATCCGAGTTTTAGTTCAGGTGGTAGTCGGCTGCGAGACGTGCGAAGGCGGGAAGGGACCTCTGTATGGTCTCCCAGGAGACGCAGTAGGCCAGGCGGACGTAGCCCGGGCAGGCAAAGGAGGTGCCGGGAACGGCGAGGATATGGTATTCCTTGGCCTTCGCGCAGAATGCCGCCTCGTCTTCCTCCGGGGATTTCAGCCAGAGGTAGAAGGCTCCCTGGGGTTTCACGCAGGTAAAGCCGAGTTTTGTCAGACCCTCGTAGAGGGTGTTCCGGTTTCTCTCGTAGTAGCTGACATCGCATTTAGTGTCGATGCATCTCTCCACCACCAGCTGGATCAGGGACGGCGCATTGACCGATCCGATGATGCGGTTGGCGATGGTGGCGGCTTCGATGACATTTTCCGAGTCTTCCATCTCGTCGGGGATCACCAGATAGCCGATCCGCTCTCCCGGGAGAGACAGGGATTTGCTGTAGGAATATCCCACGATGGTATTGGCATAGTACTTCGTCACCCAGGGGACCTCGGCGCCGTCGTAGGCCAGTTCCCGGTAGGGCTCATCGGAGATCAGGAAGATCGGTGCACCGTACTCCTGCTGTTTTTTCTCCAGGATCTCCGCCAGTGCCTTCAGAGTCTCCTCGGTATAGATCACGCCGGTGGGGTTGTGAGGCGTATTGATGATCACTGCCCGGGTCTTTGCGCAGATCCGCTCTTCCAGCGCCGTCAGGTTCGGCTGGAAGGTCTCTGTGTCCGCGGGCACGGCGATCAGCACGCCGTCGAAGTTGTTGACATAGGCGTTGTACTCCAGGAAGTAGGGTGCGAAGGTGATCACCTCGTCCCCCGGATTCAAGATCGTCTTCAGCGCCACATTCAGTCCCGAGGCGGCGCCCACCGTCATGATGATGTTATTGGTGCCGAAGGCCGTCCCGAAGCGGCGGTTCAGCGAGTCTGCGATGGCCTTCCGGGTCTCCGGGAAGCCCGCATTGTTCATATACCCGTGGATCCGCAGAGGTTCTTCCTCCTCCAGGATATCCAGGATCGCCTGTTTTACTTCCGGCGGCGTGGGCACATTGGGATTGCCCAGGCTGAAGTCATAGACATTCTCTTCTCCGTAGATGGCCTTCATCCGGCCCCCTTCCTCAAACATGGTCCGGATCGCAGAGTTGTTGGCCACCAGTGGTTTCATTTTTTCGGCTATCATATATTTTCCCCCTTTATATCTGTACAAATAACCCCCGTTCCGTACAGTTATCTTTTTCCGGCAGACATCCCCTCTGATGTTCCTGCCGATTTTTCTTATGGCTGTTTTCTTATGGTTACTTTGACGTCTCCAGGATCTTCTCGATCTCTTCGACTTCAAAGGTGTAGCTGGTGTTGCAGTAGTCGCAGTGGGCCTCTACCGGTTCCCGCTCGGCGATGAGGCTTTCCAAATCTTCCTTCCCGAGACTCACGATGGCACTCTCGATCTTCTTTTTGCTGCAGTCGCAGAAGAACGCCACCGGTGTCTTGTCCAGGAATTCCGGTTCGAATCCCTCCAGCACATAGCGAAGGATCTCCTCGGGGCTCATGCCCTCGTCCAGCATGCTGGTGATGGAGTGGATTTCCCCGATCCGCGCCTCCAGACGGCTGATGGTTTCCTCTTCTACGCCGGGCATCAGCTGAAGGATGAAACCTCCGGCCTGACGCACGGTATTCTCCCGGTTCATGAGGACGCCCAGGGCCACGGCAGAGGGTGTCTGCTCCGAGGTAGCGAAATAGTATGTGATGTCCTCGGCGATCTCGCTGGTCACCAGCATGGAAGTTCCCACGTAGGGCTCCTTCAGACCGATGTCTTTGATGACAGTCAGAACACCGACCCCCACGGCACCGGCCACATCCAGCTTGCCTTTGTCATTGGCATGCAGCAGTACCTGGGGCACCTGGGGAAATCCTTTGACATCCCCCCGGTTGTCCGCCACCACGGTGAGGGCCTGCACCGGACCGTCTCCGTTGATCTTAAGGGTCAGCCGGTCCCGGTCCCCCTTCATCATACTTCCCATCATGGCGCCTGCCGTCAGCAGACGGCCCAGGGCCGCCGTCACCACCGGGCTGGTATTGTGCCGGCGTCTTGCTTCTTCTACGGTATCTCTGGTGGTGGCCGCGAAGGCACGGATCTTACCCTCCGCCGCAACCGCCCTGATCATATAGTCGCTCATTTACATATCTCCTGTTTTGGTCCCAGTTCAGTAGCCGCGTGGTTTTCTGCGACGAAAAATGTTTCTCGAAGGGGAGGATCCGCAGTGCCGGTGCTTAGCGAAGCAAGCTCGACAGAGCGCAGGTGAGGTTAGCACCGCTGCACGAGGACTTAGCGCGAGCGCCTCCCCGCAGAGATCATTTTCGCCGCAGAATGCCACACGGCGTCTGGTTCCCTAAATAATAATGCTTGTTTATTTTCCATGTTCTGCTGCGATGCAGAATATGCGGGAACTGAATTCTCCGGTCGTTAAGGTTCTTTCGCTTCCTGCGGGATGTTTCCCTTCGCCGGCGAGGATCTCGCCGGTTTCGGCGTCGCAGGCTGCGATGAAGGTCAGGCCGGCGGCGGCCAGGGCGCGGCGGATTTCCGGCAGGGTGTAAGCTCTCTGCTCGTGGATTTCCTGTACTTTTACGTAGACCGGTTCCTGCTCTTCCCGGGGGATGGATACCTTCCGGGGGCCGTCGCACTCTTCTTCCCAGAATTCTTCACTCTCGGAGGGAAGGAAGAATGTCACCCGGTGTTCGTTGAGGGCGGATTCTTCGTCGTATTCATTCTCCCAGATCATGGTGATATCGTCCTGCTCCTCCACGATGGGATGCCGGCGCAGCTCGCTGCGGTAGGCCGTGGGGGTGTTAAAGTCAAAGATGAATGCGCCGCCGGGATCGAGATAATTGTTCACCAGGGAGAAGACTTTTACCAGATCCTCTTCTTCGATGATATAGTTCAGGGAATCGCAGACCGAGTAGATCGCGGCCACGGTTCCGTAGAGCTCGAACTCCCGCATGTCCTGCTGCAGGTAGAGGATATTCTGTCCTGAGATGCTTCGTTTTTCCATGGCCTCGGATAGCATGTCCTCCGACAGATCCACTCCGATCATGTCGTAACCCCGGGCCGCCATCCGCTCCGTCATGGTTCCCGTGCCACAGCCCAGCTCCAACACCAGCCCCTCGGTAATTCCCCGTTCTTCCAGCAGGCGAACCAGCAGCTGCTCCCACTCGTCGTAGGGGACATTGTTCATAAACCGGTCATAGACCTCTGCAAAACCTGTATAAGCCTGCATGTATATACTCCTTAATTCATAACTGCGGCACGGCAGGTACGCCAGGGCGTTCCCGCACTCCCACCTGTTAAGGTGGGAGTCCTATCTGCTTCCGAGATAACAGGAAAAAAGCCAGGCAGACAGCCTGGCCTTATCCAGCTATATTTTGCTTTTTCTCTGCCACGGGTATTATATCATGGGCTGACGTTCTTCACAACCGGATTCTTTTTTATCGAATGTGGGATATGTTGGAAGACTCCTTCTTGGTGAATGCCTCTAACTCCTCTGCTTTCTGATCCAGATATTCTCTCCACCCGTTCTCATCTATAAAGGGGTTCGGGCCTTCCGGGTTCTCGATCTCACGCTTACGGCGTCCGAGGGTATCGTTGTTATTGCAGTGGTTTCCCAGCATGATGTCCACCTTCTGATCCCGCACCCTGGCCAGAGAATTCCGGTACGTATCCCAGGTCCGGCATTCGAAATCGCCGATCTCCTCCAAATATTCTTTTTTCAGAGTAATCAAGAACGCCTCGGCGTTCTTGCCGCGCCGCGCAAGGTGCGAAGCACCTTC
>CAMOYN010000061.1 GCA_946630035.1 uncultured Lachnospiraceae bacterium | reverse complement strand
GTAAATACGTGCATTCCCGGGGTATCGGCCGGTCTTCGATCCCCCTATGCTCCATCGAAACCCCACGGAAAACCGTGGGTTTTTTGCTGTCCAAGTACCAAAAGTACCAGAAAAGTACCAAAGACAGCTTTTGTCATGTTCAGGAAGCCGGTTTCTTCTTCATGGCTTCCCGCAGATTATTCTCTTTCTGATCCAGTGTGGCGAAGCGCTTGATGTAATAGTCCTGCGTCACCCGGTAGTCTTCATGCCCCAGCAGTTCCGTGATGATCCTGGGTGGAACGCCTTCCGCCGCCAGACGGCTGGCGAAGGTTTTACGCAGCTTATGCGGAGAGCAGTACTCAATTCCGCAGTTCTCACAGGCTTTTCTAAGCTTTTTACGGAGCTTTTCAGCACGAATGCGGCCTCCATGATAGGTGAGGATATACTCGCCATCCGGATTGATTCTGCGGATCCTGTCCAGAGTATCCTGCATTTCCGGGAAAACCGGAAAAACACGGTTCCCGGCGTCAGTCTTGGGAGAATCGGAGATCTCGACCCTAACTTTCCCGTCTGTGGAGTAGGTTGTCTCCGTCCTATGAATATGCAGGGAATGCTTCTCCGGATCGTAATCTGACCAGGTCAGTGCCACGGCCTCTCCGATCCGCATCCCGGTCTGAATCAGCAGTTCGACGCCCAGCGCATGGATGCTCCCGTCACAGAGCAGTTCTTCCTCCAGAGCGGCGATTTCATCCGCAGAATATACCTCTTCAGAATCTTCCTTTTTCACGACTATCAAGAACGCCGAGGCGTTCTTGATTGCCGTATTTCTCCTCTGAAAACTATCAGGAGAGTCCGTTTTATATCAGATTTCTCAGATATTCCCTTTTATAACTGTGTTTAAGTTATTCTTTTTCCGGGTCCGGGTACTTCTTAAGGGCGTTATCAGCTTCGTTATCGGGATGATCTCCATCCCAATAAAAATGGAGCCGAACGCAGTCGGCTCCATTATAAATCATCTGATTTCGGGAAGTCTTATTCTTCCGCCCTCTTATAGGGCATGCGGATGTCCGTGTACTTCACCGCCGCTTCCATGCAGGCGTCGAAGCGTTCCAGCAGCCACTGCCGCACACCGTCTTCCCCCACCACGAAGGCATTCGGCTCTCCCGGCCTGCGGTTCTGGTTCTCCTCCGCCAGCTCGTACATATTGCAGAGGTGCGGATGGGGATTGAAGAATACATCGCAGTGCATCCGCTTCGCGTACTCCCACGTGTTCACACAGCAGGACGCAAATTTCAGGGCGTAGCCAACCGCATTTTCCGTACCGTAGGGATACTCGTCGCCAAGGAAATTGCCGGGACCGAAGATGCCGTAACCGCCCATCATCACAAAACGGTGCGGTTCCCCGTCGTCATGCACTTCCATGGAGTAGTTCAGGCAGCCCGGCGTGTGACCGGATCCGTCCAGCACAGAGATCACATGATCCCCGAAGACCAGATCCTGACCGGGTTCGATGATCCGGGTCACGTGAGGATTCGGGATCTCCACATTATGCTTCCAGTTCTCTATCCCGGTTGTGATGTAAAGCGTGTCGGCAGCCGACAGGCAGATGTCACAGCCTGTCGCCCTGCGGATATGATCGCAGCCGGCATAGTGATCAAAATGTCCGTGCGTCAGGAGCAGAGCCAGGATCTTCTCTTCTCCGAACCCAAGTTCTTCCAGCCCGGGTTTCAGGCAGTTTTCCCAATGATCCACTTCACCGGAACCTTCGATAAGCACCAGTCCTGCGCTTGTACGGATCACCCAGGACCCCACCAGCTTATTTCCCACGAAGAACAGATCGTCAAACAATTTGACCGGCCCCTGAGGTTTGAAATACTCAGGGGTAGGTTCCACGGGATTCGGCTTGAAATTTGCCATATCTACACAATATTACTGCAGGGCTGCAGCCAGTGCGTCGTACAGAGCATCATTTCCAACCAGTGCCTTCGTTGCTTCGATGGCGGGCTGAGCCTTCTCAGTCAGAGCGGCACGGAAATCGTCGCTGATCTCGCAGACTTCCATATCGTAGTCATTGATCAGGGTCTGCAGGTTCTTCTCGATGTCGGCTATCGTCAGTGCATAGTTGTAACGGGTAATCTCTTCACTGATCTTCAGCAGCATGTTCTGATATTCTGCGGGCATCTCATTAAACTTGTTCAGGTTCATGGTGGTATCAAAGCCTACCAGGAAGTGATCGGTAGGGATGATATACTTCTGCTGCTCGCCCAGTCCGGCGGTAACATCGTTGGAATAGATATTATCGGATGCTTCCACGGTGCCGTTCTGCAGAGCCATATACAGTTCGCTGTATGCCAGAGGAGTGGGGTTCGCGCCAAGCTCGGACCATATCTTCATGCGGCTCTCGGACTGTGCGGTACGAATCTTCAGGCCCTTCAGGTCATCCAGGCTGTACACAGCTTTATTGGAAGTCAGATCCATGGTCTCTGCCGCCATCAGCATCAGGCATTTCAGACCGGCCTTCTCATTCGCTTCGTTGTACATGGTTCGGAAATCGCTGTTCAGCAGAGCTTCTTCTACCTTGTCGATCTCCACGCCGGAGAACAGGAAAGGAGTATCAAAGATCTGGGTTTCCGGTACGAAGGTTGCATGGGTGGATCCGCACTGGGATACGATGTCGATGTCGCCTGCGATGCAGGAAGAGATCATCTCTGCATCGCTTCCAAGCTGTGCGTTCGGATACAGGGTCAGCGTCATCTTGCCTTCGCTGTAGAAATTCAGTGCCTCCTGGAAGCCCTGCATGACAACATGGCTGATGGTGTTCTCGCCGCCGGCATAGCCGACAACCAGGTTGTAGGTGGGACCGTCTGCGGGGAGAGCATCATACTCGCCCGACAGGAATTCCGCTGCCGCCAGGCTGCCCGCATCCGCTGCCTGCACATCCGCTGCTCCGCCAAAAGTGCTCAGGGCCATCGCTGCCGCACATACCAGTGCCATAAGTTTCGTTCTCTTCATCGTTGTTTCCTCCTTTATGAGTAAATGGATAGGTGGTCACTTTTTGTTACCATAATGTATATGAACTTGTTTCTCTTAACAAAACACGCAGATGCTGCGGATGTCGTGCCCGGACCGCAGTACCGTTACAGCAGGCACAGACTGATCTGTGGGATGAAGGTGATCAGCAGCAGAGCCACCAAGAATGTCAGAATGAAAGGAATTGCCTTCTTTCCGATTGTCATGGGAGAAGCGCCGCAGATCGGGCTTGCTACGAACAGCGTCATACCGAAAGGCGGTGTCACGAAGCCGACAGCCATATTGACTACCATGATGATGCCGAGATGGACCGTATTGATGCCAAGGGCAGCAGCCATGGGCAGCATCATCGGGCCGAGGATCATCAGTGCAGGACCGGTATCCATGATCATACCGATGAACAGCAGAACCACATTCATCACCAGCAGAACCGATACCTTCGAACTGAAATTCGAAGTAATGAAAGCGGACAGAGTTGCCGGGATCTGAAGGAGCGTCAGCACGCGGCCGAACGCTGTAGCTACTGCCAGCATCAGAGCCAGCGGCGCCATGGAGCGGCAGCCTTCCCGGATCAGAGTAAACATCTCAGAGGGCTTTACGCTCTTGTATACAAATACGGATACGATCAGAGCATAGACAACGGAAATACAGGCCACTTCGGTCGTTGTTACGATACCGCTGTAGATACCCCCCAGCAGGATAACCGGGGTGAGCAGTGCCCAGATGCTGTCTTTCAGCAGGGGGAAGAGACCAATTTTTTCCAGCGCGTCCAGCTTGGCGCGGATCCGACCCTTATCCTCACCCTTTCTCACGCAGTAGAAAACAGAGTATGCCATCAGCAGAGCCGCTATCACGCAGCCGGGAATAATGCCCGCGATGAACAGGCTTCCGATCGACACACCGGTTGCGGTTCCGTACATGATGAACGGGATACTCGGAGGGATGATGACACCCAGGCCGGCAGCCGTCGCCACCAGAGCACCGGAGAAATCCTTTTCATAGCCCATTTCCAGCAGAATCGGAATCGTCATGGCACCAACTGCCGCGCAGGTCGCTGTGCCGGATCCGGAAATAGCTCCGTAGAAGAGACATGTGATGATTACCGCGCAGGGGAATCCTCCGGGGACTCTTCCAAGGAAATAAGCGAATACATTGAAAATCTTCTCAGAGATGCCGCCCTTCGCCATGATCATACCGGACAGGATGAACAACGGCGCCGCCAGGATACCGGTATTGTCGCCGCCTCCGATAATCGCACGCATGACGAACTGGATATTCGCAGTAAATGCCGGATTGAGGAGGCCGGGAACAAGACATGATGAGATTAATACGGCAACCAGGGGAAGCCCCAGCACCAGACCGACGAAAAACGTCAGCAGCAATGCGATTGTCATTTCTTCTCTCCTCCCTTTCCTCTGAATTCTTCTATAATCCGTTGGATATAACGAATCACCGCCATTCCGAATCCCACGATCATGGACGCATATACCACTGACATCGGCAGATGCATCCCCGTGCTTCTCTCGCCGGTCTTCATCACGTAGGCGACTGCTTTGAAGGAATTGCCGAACAGCAGCACTGTCAGCGCAAAGCAGAACATAAGTCCGAAACGAACTACAAAGGTCCGCACCTTCTCCGGCAGGATATTCAGCACCGCATCCATCCTCAGATCGATCTTCTCATGGATCGAGTAGGAGTAGCCGATGAACATGAACCAGATGAAGCAGTACCGGCAGAATTCCTCCGACCAGGTCAGCGATGCATTGAATACGTAACGCCGTACGATCTGCAGGAGCATCACCAGTACGATGGCACATTCCAGCAGAATCAGCATCCACTCTTCGAGATGGTCATCCAGCAGTTTGATAAACCGTTTCACGATTCTCCTCCTTATCTTTTTTTTCGAGACCGTAATATTCCATCAGATGGCTCTCACGGAACCACTCTGTGATCTCCTCTTCCGTCATCTCCAGGAAAGTTCTGTACTCTTCTTCCAGATTGCCCAGGAAGCGCTTCCACTCCGAAGCATCCAGAAAAGCATCCTTTTCCCCGGCTCTTACCCGTTCTCCTTTCTGGTAAACATCATTGTGGAACGGGTGATTTCCGAGCATCAGATCCACTTCCTCATCCCAGACCTTCCGGATTGATTCAGAAAACTGTTTTCGCAGCGCCAGGGGCTGGGCGTTATTTTTCAATGAACTATATGACAGCGCTCCGAATCCCGCTCCTCCGTAGATGCCGACTTTCTTCGGCACCCCATCTACCGTAGTCTCCCAGAAATGAGCCATCGTACCGCGGGTGTGACCTGGAATCACAACACATCGGATATCCGTGTTCCCAATCACCAGATGCTCTCCGTCCTCCAGTTCAACATCTGGTGTGAAGAACTCGTTGTAGGCTCCGAATGATTGATTCATCTTTTTGAGATATTCCGGAGGCTGATGCATGTCCTCTGCATCAATCTGCCCCATATAGGTCTTTGCACCGGTAATCGCTTTCAGAGCATTTACCGCTCCGTAGTGGTCGGTATGCGCATGGGAGATCAGGATGTGCTTCACGTCCGTCACGTTGAATCCCAGCTTCGCGATATTCCCCAGCAGGCCGGGCAGATTCATCGTACACGGCGTATCCAGCAGCAGCAGACCGTCCCCGGTATCGATCAGGTGGGATGCGCACCAGAGATTTCCCACATAATACAGGTTATCCGCAATCTGTATGGGGTCCCGGTCCAGCATATAGGGATGCTGCATATATTCTTCCGGCGGAAACATATTTCCGAATCGGCTGAACGTTTCCAATTTCTTTCTCCCCTTTCTTTCGCTTTTTTATCTAAAGGACTACTCCCCGCCCTCATTGTGGTTTTATCATAATCCCCCTTTTCTTTTTCATCAATCTGTGATAGCCTATAACTATATAGCCAAATCGGAATAAAGAGCGAAGTCCGAACCGTTTAAGGAGGTACCCTATGGAGACCCGGCAGCTGGAATACTTTCTGCAGCTGGCAAAATACCAGCATGTTTCCCAAACTGCAGATTTTCTGAATATCTCACAGCCTTCCCTCAGCAAAAGCATTTCGCAGCTGGAATCCGATCTCGGAGTTCGTCTGTTCGACCGAAAGGGGAAGAGGATCAGTCTCAATGAGAATGGACGGCAGTTTGCCAGATACGTCTCGGAATCCCTGCAGCTGCTGGACGAGGGTATCTTTACCGCGAAAAAATCCCGTTACGATACGCTGGGTTCTGTAACGATCGTCTGTTATTCCTTTTCAAGCATAATTACCCCCTGTGTCGCGGAGTATAACCGCCTGAATCCGCTGATCGATTTCGTCCTCGTGGAGCCGGCAGAAGCAAATGAAACCCGCCGCATGGATACGACGGATTTCATACTCACCTCACGGCGGGACATGATGATGGAGAATAGGGAGGAACAGTTCTGGGTCAGCCGCGCGCTCTTCCAGGAGCGCTATGTACTGGTCATGTCAGATTCTTTCCGTTCCCTGCCTGCGGACCAGAAGGAGGTTGATCTGGCTGAATTCCGGAATGATCCCTTTATCGCCATGATCCAGTCCAATATCTTCTTCCGGGATTACCTGTACCAGCTCTGTCAGGCCGCCGGTTTTTTTCCCCGGATTCTTTGTCAAACAGACAGTTTCCTGGTAAAGATGGATCTGGTCAGGGAGGGACAGGCCGTGGCTATCCTGCCGGAAAGCTGTCTGGATGAAGCCCGTCGGCTGGTTCCGGATCTGCGTATTTTCCAGATCGCTCACCATGACGCTGTCCGAACCATCTACCTCATGCGTCGTCAGCAGTCCGTCATGACAGAGTCCGCTCTGGACTTCTGGGATTTTGCCATGGATTACTATCACTGTGAATAGCAGGAAAACCGGCAGAAGAAGATCGCCAAAGAACTTCGTAAAGCCGGTGAACGAATCATCGGCAAAAATATGCGGCAAATGGGCATCCGTGCCCAGTGGGTCAAGCCCTGGATTGCTGCCACTAAAGGGAACCACCTTTATTGCTGCCGCCGCGTTCCTGATCATGAATAGGAAGAAGCATGATCATTGAATTGGCAGGCATTAGGATAAGGATCCAAAATCAATATCCGGAAACGGAACAGTTATGCCGGAATTATGAAACCGCAGATTCTCCGGAAATGGAAATCTGTGTTTCGCGGGAAGACATCTCACTGGAACGAGAGCGGTCAGCCCGCGAGGATATTCGCTGCGGCCGTCAGGTGAAAGAATGGCCGGATGGTTATCTGGAAACCCTGGCAGTCTATCGCAGGATCGCGGAAAGATTGCCGGAATACAATACATTCCTGTTTGAAACAGAGCTTTACAGTCTGCTGATGGATTCTGAAACCAGGCTTTTTCTCGAGACGAATGAATACCTGTGCAAATGCTGTGCGATTGAACTGGAAGACGGTTCTGATGCATTATATCACTTCATTAATGATGAGGAGACATCAAACTGAATAGGAAGCAATAGAACACCCCTACGGGGTGCGAATTCGGCGATCAAAAGCGTTTGACAAGAGTTTCCAGCGGCTGTTATAGTTGCGCCACGGGAGACCATAGCGCAATAGGTGGCCCGCCACCGGGGACAGGTCCCGCTGGCGGGGCTGTCCGGTGGCGGGGATAATTCATCCATGCAGTTCCTGGACGGCTTTTTCTACATTTAACCGCATGAGGATCAGAGTGATCAGCAGATTGAAGAGGAAGGGCAGCCACAGGTACATGAGGTGAAGCATGTTCATGCAGGATGTGGGCTGATTCGGGGCGCCGGCGACGTATCCGCTGAGGGCGAGGAGCCATCCGGCGGCGGCGGTTCCGATACCGCCTCCCAGTTTGGTTCCCAGGGAGGTGCAGGAGTACATGGTACCGTCAACCCGTTTTCCGGTGGTGAGATAGGTGTACTCGGAACAGGTGGCGATGAGGGCGTTCATATCCCCCTGCAGAGGGCTCATGCCGATGGCGGCGAGGGCGGTGCAGGCCAGCATCAGCGGAACGCTGCCCAGATAACCCGCGGCGACGACGCCCAGGCGCCCCAGGGTGCCCAGGGTATATCCCATGAGGTTCAGCCGGTACATACCGCCGAATTTTGCCACGAGGAAGGGTGTGAAGAGAAGTCCTGCAATCATGGGAATGTTGATGGCCCAGGAGAATACGCCCAGCAGATTGGCATTTTTCAGCACATAGGTCATGTAGTAGATTCCCATATTTAACGTGGCAGAATAAATCTGCATCAGAATATAGGCGCCGCAGATCATCAGGTAGTATTTGTTGTGAATCAGGAGGCCAAAGGCGTCCACCAGACTGTATTTTTCCTCCGCCGGAGCCTTCCCTTCCGGCTTTTCTTCCTCCGCCAGTTCCTCCGGACTCAGCTCCCGGACCGACATGACGGAAAGAGTATTGGATATCACACCGACGATGGCGTAAATGATGGCGGTCATGCGCCAGGCAGCGGCGCCGCCGCCAAGGGCTGCCACGAGTCCGACGGTGACGGATTGGATCAGCATGCTGGTGCCGAAGGCAAACATGAACCGGATGGACCCCATCTGTACGCGTTCGTTATTATTTTTCGTGATCAGAGCGGTCAGGGCCGAATAGGCAATGTTGTTCGCCGTGTAGAATCCCGCGTTCAGCAGGGTATAGGCGATGAAAAACCAGGCATACTGTGCGAATTCGCCCATGTCGGCCGGTATGCAGAATATCGCGATCAGGCAAATGGCACAGCCGAAGTATCCGTAAAGCATCCAGGGGCGGGCTTTTCCCATCTTACTGTGGGTCTTGTCGATCAGGGACCCGAAAAAGATGTCGCTGATTCCGTCAAACAGTTTCGAAACCGCGATCAGGGTGCCGACGATACCGGCATTCAGTCCCACCGTGTCGGTGAGGTAGATCATGACAAAGGCCGACAGCAGGGCATAAACCACATTTCCGGCAATATCGCCGCTGCCGTAACCGACTTTGTTATACCACTTTAAATATTTCTTTTCTTCCATTTTCTTATATTCCTTTCTGCTCACTATCAAGAACGCCTCCCGCCGAGGGGACCTGTCCCCGGTGGTGGAACCTGGTGGTGGAACCCGCCAGTGAGACCTGTCCCCGGTGGCGGGCGGGGGTTAGCCGGGGGTCAGTTCGATGGCGAAGGTGAAGGTTTCTTCGGTGAAGAGGTAGGGGGGCTGGGGCCGGGGGCCGCAGCTGTTGGAGCCGATGCCGTTCTGGCGGTAGTCCAGGCAGAGGACTGTGCTGTCGCAGGGTGTCAGCTCGAAGTTGTGTTTTTTCGTGGTCAGTTCTTCCTGGGTGTAGCGGGAGACATTGAAGGAAAACGTCTGTCTGATGCCGGCGGCTGTCAGTCGGTGGCTGCCGTCTCCGAGCACAACATAATCGCAGTCTCCATGGCTGCCGTTTTCCTGGGGGCGGATGTAGTCCACCTGCAGTGCTTCCACCGTGCTGTTGTACCAGCCGTGGGAGGAGGCGCGGCATTTATCGGGGTAGTTTTCCCCGGGGCCCAGGCCGTAATATGTGACCTGCTGCATTTTCTTCGGCAGGAACAGGCGCAGACCGAATCTCGGCAGTTCCGGGAATTCCGGATCTTTCTGTGCTTTCAGTTCTATGCGTATCCTTCCTTCCGCCGTAATATCGGTAACCATATGAATGCGGAGAACGGGCTGGAGGGAGGGCGCCGCCAGGATCAGATTCCCGGTAACCGTGACACATTTTTCTGAGCACTTCCAGTCGAGGCTGCGGGCATACGCACTTGTCCGGTCATACATGGCCTTCTCCCACTCCCGGCGGATATACATGTCGTTGTCCACCGGCGCTCTCCAGATATTCAGTTCCATCGGCCGCGTCAGTAATTCCTTTCCCTCCACCTGAAGGCTCTCCGGAAGACCGGTAAATATGCTGAAGCGATACCGGATCTGGGAGTTGCTGACCGTGAGGCACCGCCCGGATTCTTCAACCCGCATTCCGGATGTCATTTTCATCGGAAGTCCGCGGAGGAATGGCTTCCTCGCCCGGCGGGACGCCACAAACTGGTTCTGCGGGACCTCATTGGCGATGGGAATTTCATCAAATCCCAGGGAAAGACCGGCGGGACGCAGATCCTCCGCCTGGCGCAGGAAATAGCGGATTTTCAGGAAAACCCTTCCGGTTTCCGGGATGCGGGATACCTCCGGAGGCAGAATCACAACCCCTTCGCCCCGCGGTTCAATGTCCGGAATGCATTCCGGATCGACCATCCCCTCGAACAGGACGAGGCCGTCACAGTTCAGCTCATACCCAAGCCGGATCGTATCCCGGAGACGGAGGAAATTCATCTCATTTCGTATCATCAACGCCCGGTTTTCCGGCGTGTAGTGTACGACCCTCACCGGCCGGTGCACATTTTTCACCTCCGCCAGGGCGGGGTGCGGCGTACGGTCCGGCGCCACCAGACCATCCACACAGAAATTTCCGTCATGGGGGAATTCCCCGTGGTCACCGCCATAGAGATAACGGTCGTGGCATTCTCCCTTCTTCGCGGCACTCTTCGATGCATCCTGGGACGGAGCCTTTATATTTTTCCCGGCATAAATCGCATGGTCACACCATTCCCAGACAAATCCGCCGCAGACGCAGTCGTATTTTTCGATCAGAGCAAAATAATCCTCGTAGTCCCCGGCCCCATTTCCCATGGAATGACAATACTCACACATGAGGAAGGGTTTGTCCGGATCGGATTCGGCATAGGCTATCACCTGCTCCAGGGGCGGATACATCCGGCTGTAAATATCAATGTTGGAATAGTCGTACGCCCGGGCCTGTCCCCGGTAATAAGCACTCTCATAATGGGTCAGGCGGCCCGGATCGTATTGCTTCGTCCAGGCGAGGGCCTCCTCAAAGGTGCAGCCGTAGCCGCCCTCATTTCCCATGGACCAGATCACCACCGACGGCCGGTTCTTATCCCGCTCCACCATTTTGCGGACCCGGTCCAGCGTGGCCTCCGTGAAGGCAGGATTGTCGGAAATGAGTTCATTCCACCGGGCGGCCCGCTCTTCGTCCGTATCGTTTTTGTATTGTAATGCCCAGGGACCGTGGCTTTCATTGTCCGCCTCATCGATGACAAAGAAGCCATAGCGGTCGCACATCTGGTAAAACATAGGCGCATTGGGATAATGGCTGGTCCGGACCGCATTAAAATTGTTCTGCTTCATCAGCATGAGGTCCCTTTTCATGTGGGAAATGTCCACCACCGGACCCATGGCCGGATCAAAATCATGGCGGTTTACGCCGCGGAATTTCACCGGCCGGCCGTTGACCATTATCACATTCTTATGAACACAGATTTCCCGCAGACCGACCCGCTCGGTAATGATTTCGCCTTTATTATCTGTTTCCAGAACCAGGGTATAAAGGTAAGGGTCTTCACTGCTCCAGAGATGGGGATTCCGGATCCGGCAGCTGGCATTTCGCTCAAAGGTGAACTCCTGCAGCAGATTTTCCTCCTCATCGAATAATTGCGCATGCACCTGCAGCGGCTGGTCCAGGTACCGCGCCTCGATGTGAAGGATGGCCTCCTCACCGGAACATTCCGTCCGGATAAAGTAATCCCACAGAAATTTCTCCGGACGTTTCATCAGATACACATCCCGGAAAATGCCGCTCACCCGGAATTTATCCTGATCCTCCAGATAACTGCCGGAACACCATTTCATCACCAGCACCGCCATGACATTTTCCTCCTCGCGAAGAAAATCCGTCACTTCGAATTCACTTAGCGCATGGGAGACCTGGCTGTAACCGATATAACGGCCATTCAGCCACAGATAGAAACAGGAATCCACTCCCTCAAATTCCAGGAACGCCCGGGGCGCATCGGGATCCATGCGATAGTCAAAGGAACGAAGGTAGAGACCGCAGGGATTCTCCCGGGGCACATAGGGGGGATCCACCGGGAACGGATATCGATAATTGGTATACTGCAACGTGTCATAACCGAAAAACTGCCAGGCCCCGGGAACGGGGATCTCGTCCCAGTCGTTCCATTCTTCCCGATTCCCGTCTTCCTCGATAGAAAACGGATCCGACTGATCCGGAGCGAAAACATCTTCCAAATCGTAAACACTCTTAAAATACCGGAATTTCCAGATGCCGTTCAGAAACTGCAGACGATCCGATTCTTCCCGGTGCTCCTCCGGGTCTGTCAGTCGCACCGACGCCGGAACATAATAAGCACGGTCCGGCATCACATTTTCATGCAGCACCTTAAGATTCTCATGGTGACGTGGTATCTGCATAATACTCCCTCC
>CAMOYN010000060.1 GCA_946630035.1 uncultured Lachnospiraceae bacterium | reverse complement strand
TGGCCTATGGCACCGCAGTGAAGTTCCGCTAAACGAGAGCACGGAGACAGGGGACGGACCTTTGTCTCCTTTTTTCGCCTGAAAAAGGAGACAAAGGTCCGTCCCCTGTCTCCTCCTAAAGATATGACGATGTTGCAATATAAAAGAACCTGACAGGAGACAGAGATGAAAACAGAAATCAAAACGGTAGTGATAGGAACCTTAGGAGCCGGTTATGCAGCAAGGCTGCATGGAAATGGTTATAAAAAAGTGTCCGGAATTAATGTCCGGCTGAAGACCATCTGCGATATTCAGGCGAACCTGGCGGAGCAGGTGAAAGAGCAGTTCGGATATGAGCAGATCTGTACCGATTACCAGGAGATGCTGGCGGATCCGGAAATTGATGTTATTGACATTGTAACGCCGCCGTTCAATCATATCGAGATGGCTATCAGGGCTCTGAAAGCCGGCAAACACGTGATTTGTGAAAAACCCCTGACCGGTTATTTTGGAGAACGCGGCGCTCAGAATGTGGGAAGCACTTCCAAGGCCCTGATGTTCCGGGAGGTACTTTCTTCCATGGAACGTCTGAAAAAAGTGGTGGAAGAGAGCGGAAAAAAATTCCTGTACGCAGAGAATTTTGTGTATGCCACTCCTGTCCAGAAGGCAGCGGAGATCATCCGGGCCAAGAAGAGCAAAATTCTGTTTATGAAGGGCGAGGAAAGCCTGAAGGGTTCCAGTTCCCCTCTGGCCGGTAAATGGAGCGGCACCGGTGGCGGTACCCTGATCCGCACTGGTACCCATCCCCTCTCCGGAATGCTGTGGCTGAAGCGTCAGGAAGCAGCTGCGCGCGGTGAGGAGATCACGGTAGTCAGTGTTACCGCGGACTGCGGCAAGACCACAGCCTGCCTGACAGAGCAGGAGCACCGGCATATTGCGGCCCGCCCGGAGGATGTGGAAGATTTCGGCATGATTACACTGACCTTCTCGGACGGCACCAAGTGCATGACCATTGCCTCTGACACGGTGCTGGGAGGCACAAAAAATTATATTGAAGTCTACAGCAATGACAGTGCCCTGATGTGCAACATTACTCCTACGGACCTGTTGAACACGTATTTCCTGGATGAAGAGGGTCTGGAGGATGTGTATATTTCCGAGATGCTGCCGGCCAAGCTTGGCTGGAACAAGGCTTTCGTATCGGATGAAATCATCCGCGGCTATATGGGCGAACTGCAGGATTTCATGGAGACCATTGCCTACGACAAGGTGCCTTCCTCCGATTTTGATCTTGCTTACGAATCCATGAAAGTGATGTATGCGGCTTATCAGTCGGCGGAAGAAGGACGGCGCATCGATTTTTGAGGGAGACAGGGGACGGTCCTTTGTCTCCTCAGAAGCCATCGGGGACAGGTCCCGGTGGCCGGATTTTCCGGCCGCCGGAACCTGTCCCCGATGGCTTCCTGTTAGGAGACAAAGGACCGTCCCCTGTCTCCTCGTAAATTCCGACGGATTATGAGGAAGCAGAGGAGGGCGGAGAGGAGCCAGGAAGCTCCTTCCGCGGCCCAGACGCCGGTCAGTCCGAAGGCGCGGGAGAGGACGGTGACCGCGAGGGCGGGAAACAGCAGCATCTCAAAGATGGTGATCAGGGCGCTGGTCAACCCGTCATTTAAGCCGGTGAAGAGGGAGGGAATGAACATGGACATCCCCATGGGGAGGAGTGAAAATCCGATGATGCGGAATCCCCGGACTGTCATGTTCAGGATTTCCTGGTTTCCGTCGGCGAAGATCGCTGCAAACCAGGGGGCGAAGAGCTCCGTGGCAGCAAAGAAGAGGACGGAGAGGGTGCCGCAGATGATCAGGCACTTGTGAAAGAGGCTTCTCAGTTCCTTCCGGTTTCCGGCGCCGTAATGGTAGCCGATCACCGGTACGACGCTCTCGTTGAACCCCACAAATGTCAGGGTATATATCATAAAGACATACATGATGGAGCCGTAGGCATCCACCCCGGCCTCGCCGGCGCTGCGGAGAAGATGGAAGTTATAGATCACACCGACGATACTCTCCGCAATATTCTCGACCATCTCGGAAAGGCCGTTGAAACAGGCATCATAAATCGGCCGCCATGCCAGCCGGCAGAGCCGGAAGAAGAAAACACCGTTTTCGCGCTGCCGAAGGAAGAAGAGGAAGGGAAGCACGGTACCGACGATCTCTCCGATCAGGGTTCCGATGGCGGCCCCTGCCACACCCATCTTCAGAAGGAGTATAAATACTGCATCCAGGACGATGTTGAGCACACCGGCTATGAGGGTGTATACAAAGGCACGCACTTCCTCCCCGGCTGTGATCAGAAACAGCTGAAACACATACTGCAGGGCCAGGAAAACCGTTCCGGTCAGGGCGATATTTCCGTACAGAAGGGCTTCTTCCAGCAATTTTCCGGAAGCACCCTGAAAGAGGAGATAGGGCTTGAAGAATACTTCTCCCAGGAGGGTAAACAGGAGTCCGGAAATGGCAGTAAACTCCAGCAGCATGGAAAATACTTCATTCGTGCGTTTTCTGTCATTCTCTCCCAGAAGCTTTCCCAGCAGGGCGTTTCCCCCGCCGCCTACCATAAATCCCACGGCGGGAAAGATCATCGTATAGGCCGATGCCAGTACGGAACCCGCATAGGCAGTTTCGGAGGTGAAATTCGCGATGAAGAGTCCGTCCACCACCATATACAGAGAAGCCAGCAGCAGCGTGAAGACGGGAACCACTGCGTGCTGCAGAAGCCGGAATATTGTAAAGTGCCCGGAAAGTTCCAGCTCCTCCTCCGGATCGGCGATCGTATCCTGTTTTTCCATCTTTTATTCCTTTCTCATTACGTGACTGTGATCCGCCGGAGGCGTAAATCTCGGTCGCGGGTATGGTTCCCGCGTCAGATACGTAAATCTCGGTCGCGGGTATGGTTCCCGCGTGGGATACGTAAATCCCGGCCGCAGGTATGATTCCCGCGTGGAATACGTAAACCTCGGTCGCAGGTATGGTTCCCGCGTGGGATACTCAAGAACGCTTCGGTGCTCTTGATACCAGTTCGTCCAGCGCCATGGCTTCCGGCGCTCTTGATACCAGTTCGTTCAGCGCCATGGTTTCCGGTGCCTGGCCCTCATCCAGGTTCTGCCGGAGAGTCCGGCACATGTGATCCATATCTGAGATCAGAGTTCTGGCAAGGTCCGGGCTGATCCGGTCGGCCGGGAGGGAAAGTGCGCATGACAGATGGTCGTCGTCGGCATAGATCTCGAAAGAGATCTGATCTTCGGCCCAGCGAAGAGCGGTTTCCATATAAATATCCGGATGGTCTGTTTCCGCCGATCCCGCCATTTCCGCAGGATCTGCGGTTTCTGTGTTTTCCGCCATATCTGTCGTTTCCGTATCATCTGCGTTTTCCGCCGGTTCCGTTATTTCCTCGGCCTCTGCGGTATCTATCGTTTCCTCTTCGTTTTTCACAGTATCCGGCGCTTCCTCTTCGGAGGGATCGGAGAGCCAGATCTCCTCGACTTCCCGCCCGTTCAGCATATGGGGGGATTTTTCCTCTGCCTGATAGATATACAGGTGGTCGGTCCATCCCGGATAATTCTGATACATCTCTTCCAGGGACACCGGATGGCGCATGCTTTCAAAGACCTGCCGGTTCAGGCTCTGCATGAAATCCCGGACCGTCATGCCGTCACAAATCTCCGGGCAGACCAGGAGAGGCTTTACCAGAAAACCGAAGGTATTTTTCAGACGGTAATCTTCCCGGCCGTTATAGGCGATCAGCAGCGGAAAACGCTTAGCTCCGCTTTCCCGGCAGAGGGCCAGGACCGTCAATCCGGCAAAGAAAATATTCATGGAGACACCGAGGCCGTGAAGGATCTCTCCGATTTCTTTCCCGGATACGGTAAATTCCCGGGTAATGTAATCTTCTTCGCTTTCCGGGTCCTCCAGGCCTGGAAGGTTTTCCAGGTTCTCCCGATCTTCCAGGTCTTCAGGGTTTTCCAAGTCCTTCAGGTTTTCCGGGTCTCTCTCCGGCGCAGAGGGGGCCGGCAGCGACGGCCAGTGCTCCATACCGGTAAACAGCTTCCGGTAGTAATCGGATTCCGACTTTTCCTGCTGCTCGGCGGCAAAGTCGACGATATGCATTCCCTCCTGCCGGAGAGGTTCTTCGGAATAAGCCTTCAGAATGTCGTCTGCCAGAAGGGTCACGGAATCTCCGTCACCGAGAACATGGGCAAATTTCATCAGAAGATACGTGGATTCCGGTGTCTCACAGATCCGGAATTCATACCATCGATCCTGATCCGGAGACAGCAGGCCGCAGCCGAAGGCACCGGCGATCGGCTCCATTTCCTCTTCCGTAACCTGCCGGATATCGACGGGGATCTCATCGGCTTCCCGGCGGATCTCTTTTGTATCGGGAATTCGGACGATCAGCCCGCCTTCGTCTTCTTCGAGGCGCAGGAAAATCCCCGGATGCCATGCCGCTGCCCTGCGGATGGCGTCTGCGAGACGCCGGGAGTCCACAGATTTATCCAGCCGGAGCATGACGGGCAGGATACTTTCCGTTGAATTGGCTGCCTGCCAGAGACGATAATACACCCCTTGGGCCAGCAGAGCCCGGGCTCTGCCGGCATTCTCCGTCCGTACTTCCAGCTGCTTTTCCAGAATGAACTGTTCGATCCCGGCGACGGTGGGAAGGGCCACGATATCTGCCATGCTGAGCGGCACGCCGTATTTTTCTCCCAGGCTGGAGATGAAGGAGATGAGATCGAGGGAGGACATGCCTTCCTCCAGAAGGTCCACGTCGGTTCCGGGGCAGGGTCTGCCGAGCACATCCCGGATCACGGCACAGATTTCTTCCTGCATTTTCGTGGAGGGCGCCGCCCCTTCCACCGCCTGGATCACCGGCCTCGGCAGCCTTTTCCGGTCAATCTTCCAGTTCGTCGTCACGGGCATTTCCGGCAGCTGCATATACAGATCCGGAACCATATAGTGGGCCAGATGGGAAGCGGCATAGGCACGGATTTCTTTCCTGGCATCTTCCGGTTCGGAGGGTTCTTTCAGCACATAATACAGGCACAGATACCGGTTATCCACAGGCCCGGCGGCACAGCTGTCAATGAGACTGCATCCTGCCATGACATTTTCCACCTCGCCGAGCTCGATCCGAAGCCCTTTGAGCTTGATCTGACTGTCGATCCTTCCGTGGAAAACAATCTCTCCGTTGTCATCGATTCTCGCAAGATCGCCGCTGCGGTATCCCCTCATACCGCGGAAAGAGACAAAGACCTGTTCCGTTTTTTCCGGAAGATTGATATAGCCCCGTCCGACACCCTTCCCGCAGATCAGAAGCTCTCCGGGCTCCCCCGCCGGAACCTCGTTCAGGTCTTCATCCACGATATAGCAGGATACACCGGCGGCGGGCCTGCCGATGGTGATATACTGACTGCCGGTGATCTCCTTGCAGATGCAGCTGATGGTTGTCTCGGTGGGGCCATATCCGTTCAGTATCACCCCCTCCGGATTCACTTCGCGGATTTTCGTATACAGTTCTCCGGGGAATGCCTCGGCCCCCAGATCAAATGCCCGGATGCGGGCCAGGGACGGGCGCATGGCGCCCACCGAAAGCAGCATATTCAGATAGCTGGGCGTGCAGATGAGGCAGTCCACCTGGTACCGGTCCAGCAGTTCTTTTAAGAGCAGCGGATTTGTGATCTGCTCCGAGGAAGCCATGACCAGGGTCTTTCCGTAGGCAAATGCGATGAATTCCTCCATGAGGGAAACATCGAAGGTCAGGGCGGCACAGGCCAGGATCGCATGACTGCATTCCACAATGCGCATCACCTCGACATTTTCCGGGTCTTCGACAAGGAAATTCATCAGATTTCCGTGCTCGATCATGACCCCCTTCGGTCGTCCGGTGGAACCGGAGGTGTAGATGCAGTAGGCGAGATCATGCTCTGAGATCCTGAGAAATGGCTCGTCCGGCCAGGGAGAGGCCAGGAGCTCATCCAGGAACAGCGGCTCTGCCTGAATGTTTTTCATCAGCTCCTTTCGGCCCTTGAAGATATTCCGGGTGACAATCACGTACCGGCAGCCGGCATCCTGTGCAATAAACCGGATCCGTTCATCCGGATAGGATACATCTGCGGTGATAAATGCTGCTCCTGCCTTTAATATGCCCAGATTTACCGCATAATACATGATATTCCGGGGAAGCAGGATCATGACCCGCTCCTCCCTCTGAACACCAAAATATAAAAGAGCATTGGCAAGACGGTTGGCATATTCATTGAGTTCCTGATAGCTTAAGGAAATCCTTCCCCCTGCGACGGCGGTTTTATCCGGCGTTAGAACCGCATGCTTTTCCACCAGATTTACAATGCTTCGAAATATTTTTTGACTCATTTGAAATACCCTTCTTCCGATTCCTGTGATTTCATATGGCAGATTTTTCTTCCGATTCCTGTGATTTTATATGGCAGATTTTTCTTATGACACAGATGATTCAGACGGACAGATCCGACAGAATTTCACCGATGGTTATCTCCGGATGGTTCCGGCAGGCAAGGATCCGGCTGGCTGCGGCGGTCAGGATCTCGCCATAGCGCTTGATGGTTTCCCTGCGGTAGAGTCCGGCAGCATAATCCAGGAACAGTATGGTTTTATCTCCGACATCCCGTATTTCCACGTCCAGGGAACCCTGAGAAGCGGCACAGGGATCTTCCAGTTCCTCGGCTTCGATTCCGATCCGGGAGATGCTGTGGATATCCGTAAGATTCTCCTGATACAGGAAGCAGATCGTATCCTGTTCTACCGGACGGCTGTAGGTGGTGGATGCGTAGGGATAATCGCTGTGCAGCACCGCCTGCCGGGTCTGTTCCGCAAGGTCGGCCAGCACATCCCCCAGGGTCCGTTCCGGCCGGAGGGCGAGGGCTGCGGGAAGAGTGTGGAACAAAACGCCGACACTCGGAAGGGATTCTTTATCCTTCCTTCCGCTGTAGATCCATTCCACCAGAACATTCTCTTCGTGGTTGCCCGCGGAAAGAGCCAGAAGCCCCGCGGCCAGGAAGAGACCGTTCTTGCCGAGCCCGGTGCACTGCTGCATTTCATTGAAATCATCGAAGGAGCCCGGAAAGTCCATATAGATTTCCCCGGAAGTATTCTTTGTCTGCTCCCTGTCATGGGGAAGGTTATAACTCCATGAGGTTTTTCCGTAACGATCCTCGAAATATTTCCGGCTCTTTTCGTAAGCTTCTGTCTGCTGTTCCCGCTCTCTGCGGTACAGAATGGAATACCAGTAATCCCGGGGAAGCGGCTGTTTCATCAGAGCGCTCTGGATATCTTCAAAGATCCGACGCAGAGAAAAACCGTCACAGATCGCATGGTGAACTTCAAAAAACAGGTAAAGTCCGGAAGGCGCACAGAAAATCCGGCAGCGGAACAGAAGGCCTCCGGTCAGTTCGTAGGGACGGATCAGCGTCGGCCGGATCGCCAGAAGCTCCTCTTCCGTGACAGTCTCCGGCCGGATCTGCGGCATCCGCTCCGGCGCATAGCGCTGACAGATGCGGCCGCCCTCATCCGGATAGAAAATGGAAAGCAGGGCTGGACGGTTTTCCACGGTTCGTTTCACGGCATCCGCCAGATCTTCCGCAGTGACATCTTCTTCGAAATGCAGGAACAAAGGAAGGTTGTACATCGTAGAGTCCGGCGCGGAATTCTGATAGTCGATCATGTATCGCTGCTCCGCGTTGACGGGAAGGGGAACCGCCAGGGCTTCCCGGCGCATTTCCTCTGGGTCAGACAGTCCGCTGCGGATCTTTTCCTTTAAGATCTCTGCGATCTGGCAGGGGGTCCGTCCCAGATAAAGGTCCTTCATCTCAAATCCGTCCAGGTCACAGAGGCCCAGCAGCTGCATGGAAAGGAGGGAGTCTCCCCCCAGAAGGAAGAAGTCGTCATGGATTCCGACCCTGTCCCGGGAGAGGATCCTGGCCATGGCCCGACAGAGTGCGCCTTGGATTTCATCCGACGGCGCCTCGTACTCTGCTTCGTAATCCGACTTTTCCGGCTGGGGCAGTAAACGCCTCTCCATTTTTCCGTTGGCATTTTTCGGAATGGCATCGATTTTCATAAAATAAGACGGAAGCATATAGTCGGGGAGCATGGCGCTCAGTTTTTCCCTGAGCTCCACGATGCCGATCCGGGCATCTCCCAGATGATAGGCGCAAAGATAGGAACGATGCTCGTCGATAAATGCCCGGACGGCCGTCCAGCGCACACCGGTCACCTTCTTGATGGCTTCTTCCACTTCGGCGGGTTCAATCCGGTTGCCGTTGATCTTGATGGTATCATTCAGCCGGCCGATCAGATAAAAATCTCCGTTCTCCGCCACACGCACCAGATCCCCGGTATGATAAACTCCATCGGCAAAGACTCTGGCATTCTCCTCCGGCAGATGAACATATCCTCTGGTGAAAGGCACTTCGTGACAGAGCTCGCCGGTCTCTCCGGGCCCGGCCACCCCACCGTCTTCCCGGAGGGCGAAAATCCGGACGTCATACTGAGGTCTTCCGATGGGCGCCACTTCATTTGGCTGATCCAGAAGGGCGGCACAGACCTCCGTGCCGGCTTCGCTGCTGCCGTAGGTATTCCAGAGCATCATTTCTTCCCGCGGCTTCCACAGCCCGTTTGCCGGCTCGCCGCTTACTATGACACGCTTCAGACAGGGGTTGAAATCGTCAATGATCCGGAAAAGCGAAGGCGGGAAAAAGGTACCGGTCACTTTTTCTTCTAAGAAAAAATGAAGGATGGCCTGGGGGCTTGTCATATGAGAGGCCGGCACGACCAACAGCCGGAATCCGGTGATGAAACAGGCGGCAGCAGCCATAATAGTTGCCACAAAGTTCATCGGCGAGAGCAGAGCAAAGCTCTCTTCTCTGCCAAACATCCATTCCCCCTCCCAGCGCAGGGCAGCCGCCGCTCTGGGAATCTTGCCATATTCATGCAGTACGCCCTTGGGATTTCCCGTGGTCCCGGAGGTGTAGACCGCAAAGGCCGCAGCATGGGGATCCAGCGGCTCATGCCCCGGAAGGGGCTCCGTTTTCAGGATCTCTTCCCAGATACCCTCATCCAGGATCAGAGCACAGCCGAGATCATTCTGAATAAAAGCCACCCTTTCCGGCGCATAGCTGCTCTCCAGCAGAACCGCCGCCGCCCCTGCCTTCCAGACACCAAGAAGAGAAACAAAGACATTCATACCCCGGGGAAGAAGAATATTGACCATCTTTTCTTTCCCGATCCCCCGCTCTTTCAGATACCGATAGACACGTCCGGACAGCGTATCCACTTCTTCTGCTGTCAGCTCCTCCGGAGCCCCGTTACTTAATAAGATCTTGTCCGGAGACTCCTGAAGAAGATGATCCAGAGTGTCAAAAATACTTAACTCTTCCGCTTTCATAATACCTCTATATTCCGTAAAAGGGTGTGACTCAATTATTGAACATAATAAGATTATATCAAACATTTTCAAAAAAACACCACGCAGAGAGGTTCTAAATACAAATTATCCCAAAAAATTCAGGAGGAGACAGGAGGAGACAGGGGACGGTCCTTTGTCTCCTCAGAAGCCATCGGGGACAGGTCCCGGTGGCCGGATTTTCCGGCCGCCGGAACCTGTCCCCGATGGCTTCCTGTTAGGAGACAAAGGACCGTCCCCTGTCTCCTCCTGCGCTTGTTTATCCCCGGGTTTCTGTGATATAATCAAAAAATGATAAATCGTGACAAAAGTTGCTTCTGACAGAGTGACAGGGGGGGATGATATTATGGAATTAAAGACAACGATCATAGACGGAAGAACCTGGGCGATAGAAGATGGCGGGGTGCGTTTCTTTGTTGCGGCGGGGACAGACCGGGCGCTGATGATCGACTCCGGAATGAGCGGGATGGATGTGAGAGCGGCAGCGGCTGAACTGACATCGCTTCCGGTGGATTTGGTGAATACCCACGGAGATCTGGATCATGTGGCCGGAAACCGGGGCTTCTCGTCCTTTTACATGCACCCATCGGAGGCGCCGGTATACCATCATGGTCCGGCAGGCACCGGAACCATTCTTCCTGTTTTTGAGGGAGATACGTTTGAGCTGGGAGGACGGACACTGGAGGTAATTCATGTTCCGGGACATACTCCCGGCAGCATTACTCTGCTTGACCGGGAAGCCAGATATCTGATCGGAGGTGATCCGGTGCAGGAGGATGGGGGCATTTACATGTTTGGGCCATACCGGGACATGGAGGCGTACTGCCTGGGCTTGGCACATCTCCTGGAATATGCGGATGCTTTCGATGTGGTTTATCCGTCCCACGCGAAGATGCCTGTAGATAAGGAAGTCATCGGGAAACTGCTTGCCGGAGCGGAGGACATTCTTTCCGGGAAGATACCGGGCGAGCCGGCAGAATTGCATGGATTCCCGATTCTGACGTATGACATCGGGGTCTGCCGTTTCTTCTGTGACCGGATGGGAAAAGAATGAAAACCGGCAGATACGTGGCAGTGTGCGGGATTACAATTGCTCTGAATATCGTCTGTATTATGCTGCTGGGTGCCACTCCGCTGGATGTATTTGGATGTATTTTGTGCGTGGCAGTGATGACACCGTTAATTGCGAAGATCGGATGGAAACGGACGTTTCCTGTATACGTGACGACGGCGATATTGGGAGCCATGTTCATGAATCCGGAGCTGACGCTGATATATTTTTGCGTGGGTTTCCATCCTTTCGGCGCGGATACCGATCATTATGGCAGCCGATACATTCCCCTGAAAATACTGATGCATTGTCTGGTCATGGGGATGATCTCAACACTTCTGATGCTGGGCGTGAGCAGTCTCTTCGGGCTGACAGAATACCGGGAGCCGGGAAATATGCTGCTGCTGTTCCCGGGAATGATACTGATCGCCTTCTCTCAGGGCGTGATTTATCGAAGCGCCAAGAGGATGATATATCAGCCGATATTGAAACCAATACTCGATAATATCTTCGACGACTGAGTCAGAGGGGACGCTCCTCTGTCTCCATCTAAAAAGGAAGTAAGATGAAGAAACGAATTAGTATGTGGATGGCGGCTTTTGTGCTTCTGGTGACGGGAGTCCTGTGGGCCGGTGGAGAAATATATGCGGAGTCTGCTTCGGGTGTCCGCTGGCAGGATTATAACGGAAAACGGCTGGGTGTTCTGGTCGGCCCGCTCATGGAGGACGCGGCGAAGGAGTTTTTTCCGGACAGTGAATATCTGCTGTTCGACAGTTATCCGGACTGCATCACGGCGCTCCTTACGGGAAAGGTGGATGCCTATCTGGGGGATGAGCCAGGGCTGAAGTCGGTGCACGCGGAGCAGCCGGAGATCAGTTATATCCCGGAGCGGCTCACGCAGAATAATTACTGCTTTGCCTTCCGGAAAAATGATCCGGAGAGCGCCGAGTTGTGTGGAGAGCTGAACGAATTCCTAACCCGTTGCTGGGAGGATGGCACGATGCAGGAACTGGATGACATCTGGTTCGGTGTCGAGGAGGACCGGAAGGTCGTGGATATGTCGGATCTGACCGGGGAAAATGGTACCATCCGGGTGGTCACTACCTCTACGGACATGCCATTTTCTTATATCAAGGATGGGAAGAATGTGGGTTACGACATCGACCTGGTGGTCCGTTTCTGCCGGGACCGGGGCTACGCCCTGGAGCTGGGGGATGTGGATTTCGCCGGGCGGATTCCGGCGATCGAATCCGGTAAATATGACTTTACCACGGATATGAATGCGACCCCGGAGAGGGCGGAGCAGGTGCTGTTTTCCGATCCCACCAGTTATGGCGGGATCGTGCTGGCCGTTCTCACCAGTGACCTGGAGGCAGCAGCTCCGTCTTCTGAGACCGCTGGCGAGGCCATGACAGGAGCGGAAGAAACCCAGCCGGGTACGTCCTTTTCAGGCAGCATCGGGGAGAGCTTTCACAAGACCTTTATCCGCGAGAACCGCTGGAAGCTGTTTGTGCAGGGTATTCTTACCACCCTGCTCATCACGGCGCTGACCATCCTGTTCGGAACACTGCTGGGCTTCGGGGTGTTTATGTTGTGCCGGGGCGGCAATCCCGCGGCCAATCTCATTACCCGCTTTTCGATCTGGCTGGTGCAGGGCATGCCCATGGTGGTACTGTTGATGATCCTCTATTACATCATATTCGGCTCCGCCAACATCAGCGGTGTATTTGTGGCGGTGATCGGATTTACCCTTACCTTCGGAGCGGCGGTCTACGGGCTTCTGAAAATGGGAGTCGGCGCGGTGGACCGCGGACAGTATGAAGCGGCCTGCGCGCT
>CAMOYN010000059.1 GCA_946630035.1 uncultured Lachnospiraceae bacterium | reverse complement strand
CCGCCGCCGTACCGTTTCCTGGGACGGTCGTCTTCCTCGCCACGCTCCGGGCGGCTGCCGCGTCTGCGCCGGTCGTCTTCCTCGTACCTCTCCGGGCGACGGCGTCCCCGCCGCTCCCGTTCATCGTAGCCCGCAGGCCGGGTCGCCTTGGCACGCACTTCGTCCGCCACCGGATTGTGAATCTCCACCTCGGCCTGATCCTTCGCGTCTTCATCCAGCTCCGTCAGGTTATCCAGGTACTGCTCCGTCATATTCTTCCTGCGTCTGCCGCTGTTCCCCGCCGTTTTGCGGCTGACCTTCTCAAAATCGTCTTCCAGAGAATCCACGCTGTCGCCAAAAGAATCTTCCTCTTCCCCTCCCAGGCTGAGCAGGTCCGACTCCCTGCGGGAGACCGCCTCTGCATCCGGATCGAGAGAAAGGGCGTCAAAATCTTCCTGGATCGAACGAATCCGTTCTGCGGAAATATCTTCAAAATCATCCAAATGTTCTGCCATTCGTTATTCCCCTGTTATTTCTTAATATCTATTATAATATATTTCTTTTTGACATTTTTCAACAACTTTAACATGTTTCCCAAACGAAAATAAGGATTTCAGAATCCTCTGAAATCCTTGATTTTCGTCCGTTTTGTTTTTCATCAATCCTGAGCAATGATTTCTTTCTTGTTGTAGCTGCCACAGGCTTTGCATACTCTGTGAGGAACCATCAGGGCACCGCACTTGCTGCATTTAACCAGGGTAGGATTGCTCATCTTCCAGTTCGCTCTGCGGCTGTCTCTTCTGGCCTTAGAGGATTTATTTTTAGGACAAATGGACATTAGCTCAAACCTCCTGTCATAATTCACGTGTTCAAACCGTACTTTCGTATTATACCGATGCACGACACCTTTGTCAACCATTTTTTTCAAATTTAAAGGGGTTGAAGCCATGTCTGTAACAAGATATAATTACAGACAAATTGCCGCCGCAGGAAGGCTGCCGGAGGACCGAAAAAATACCTGAGTATTCTTAAAAGAGGAGGGCTTTTTGTGAAAATTGCGGGTATCATTGCTGAATATAATCCCTTTCACAAAGGGCATCTCTACCATCTCGCCAAGACCCGCCGGAGAACCGGTGCCGAGGGTCTGATCGTGGTGATGAGCGGGGATTTCGTCCAGAGAGGCGAGCCTGCCATTGTGGACAAATTCGCCCGGACCCGGATGGCCCTGGCCGGCGGTGCCGACGTGGTACTGGAGCTGCCGGTCCGCTATGCCACCTCCTCCGGCGAAGGTTTTGCCGCCGGTGGCGTAGAGATTCTGGATCGTCTGGGCGTCGTATCCGCCCTTTCCTTCGGCTGTGAAGCTACTCCGGAGGAACAGGCTCTGCTGGATAAGATCGCCGGCTGCCTGTGCCGGGAACCGGAACCCTTCCGAAAACGGCTCCAGCAGGAACTGAGTGCCGGCAAGACCTGGCCTCAGGCACGCAGCATCGCCATGGAAGAATATATTCCCGGCAGCGGCCGCATCCTGTCTGAGCCAAATAATATCCTGGCCATCGAGTATATCAAAGCCCTCAAACGCCGGAGAAGCCCGATCCTCCCTCTGGGAATCGGCCGGGCCGGAATGAGCTATCACTCCGAGGAGATCGCCCACGGCTCCATGAACGGAGGAACTCCCGGTTCCATGGTCGAGGGGACTCCCGGTTCCATGGCCGGGGGAACTCCCGGTTCCATGGCCGGGGGAACTCCCGGTTCCGTCCCCGGGGATGCCTCTGGAGCCACCCCGGAAGGAATTTCTTTCGCCTCTGCCACCGGGATCCGAAAACGCCTGCAGGAAATCACTGCCGCCGGCCGGAACACAGGTTTCAACCAACCGGCAGATCCGCTTTTCGATCCGGATCTGATCCGTCAGCTGCCTGAGGAGAGTCTCCGCCAGCTGAATCAGCAGAATCCGCTGGTTTTTCCCGATGATCTCTCCGTGCTCCTGCGGCACGCTCTGCTTCGGGAAACCCGGGATTCTCTCTGCCAGTATCTGGATATGTCGGAGGAACTGGCCTCCCGGATTCTCACCCTCCGGGATACCCCCATGGCCTTCTCCGAACTGGCGGAGGCCGTCAAGACCCGCAACGTGACACGTACCCGGGTAAACCGCGCCCTGCTGCATGTATTGCTGCAGATCCGCGAAAAAGAGAGCATCTCAGGAAGCAATGCGGCTGCCAATACTCCGGCTGCCGTTCATCCTGCTGCCTCTGTTCCCGCCGTCCGGCTCCTGGGATTCCGCCGCGGCACGCCGCTGCTCCGCCGGATCCAGGATGAGACCGACATCCCTGTCATCACCAAGATGGCCGATGCCGATCCTGCCTGGTTTGCCGAGGATCACTATGCATCGGAGATCTACCGGTCTCTGGTCTGGCAGAAAACCGGTCAGATCCTCCCCGATGACATCCGAACTCATCCGGTTATCTGGTGAGCAGCATCATGATCTCATTACTGCGTTCAATGAAGGCGGTCATTTCTTCCGCTTTCAGAGGCTGGTGGCTGATGGCCGCCAGGTCATAGAGCTGTTTGCAGAACATTTCGGTATACTCACCGTCCCGATGTTCCTGGATATACTGCACCAGATTATTTCTGGCATTCAGCACCAGGGTGGTGGGAGTATCCGTTCCCATATCGCCCATGCCGTACATCTTCATCATTTCCTGCATACGGCGGCTCTCCTCGGAGAGGGTCAGCATGGAAGCGATCTTTTCATCCTTCAGATTTTCGACCTTTACGGTGAGGTTCTCATTGCCCAGAGCCTTCCGGAAGATCTCCGTCAGCGCGTCGCTAGTCTCCTTGGCAACCTCATCCTGACCCTCTTTCAGATCACCGGTGACGTCTGCGTCGATTCTCTGGAACTTCAGGGTCTCATTTTTCTGCTCCAGCAGAGTAATGAAGGGAGCGTCGATGGTGGAGGGCAGAATCACCGCCGTCATCCCGGCTTCTTTGTACATGCGGATGTACTGACTCTGCTGTACCTCATCGGTCACATAGGCGATGGTCTTCTTCTCCGGTTCCTTGCTGTCGCTGGAGCTGTCGGTGGCCTCTTCCGTCTTCTCTTCCTCGGTCTTCTCCGGCTCTGCCTTCAGATCCTTCAGGGTCTGGTACTTGCCGTCCACATCCTTGAAGAGCAGGCTGTCCTTCACTCTGTCATAGAATTTCTCATCCTTCAGGCAGCCGAATTTGATGAAGGGATGGATGTCATCCCAGTATTTCTCATAGGATTCTCTCTCCGCATTGCACAGAGCGTTCAGCTTATCCGCTACTTTCTTTGTAATATAATCGGAAATTTTCTTGACAAAGCCATCGTTCTGCAGGGCACTCCGGGATACGTTCAGCGGCAGATCCGGGCAGTCGATCACACCCTTCAGCAGCAGCAGGAACTCAGGAATAACCTCCTTGATGTTATCGGCGATAAACACCCGGTTGTTATAGAGCTTGATGGTTCCTTCCACGGATTCATACTCATTGTTGATCTTCGGGAAGTACAGGATACCCTTTAAGTTAAAAGGATAATCCATATTCAGATGAATCCAGAACAGCGGCTCCTTGAAATCCATGAAGACCTTGCGGTAGAACTCCTTGTACTCTTCCTCCGTGCAGTCATTGGGATGTTTGGTCCAGAGCGGATGGGTATCGCTCAGAGATTCCGGCTCTTTGTCCTCCGGCTTCTCTTCCTTCTTCTCCTCGCCCTCGGCGGCTTCTCCGGTTTCTTCCGTCTTCTCCGGCTCTACGACGATCTCCGCTTCCTTTTCCAGCTGCTTCTGCCATTTCTCCTCGGTGAAAAGGAAGATCTCCACCGGCATGAAGGAGCAGTATTTCTGAATGATGCCACGCAGGCGGAACTCCTGCAGGAACTCTTTGCTTTCCTCATTGATATACAGAGTGATTTCCGTACCGATCTCCCGGCGGGAACCCTCGCTCATGGTGAATTCCGTACCGTCACTGCAGTCCCAGAACACCGGCTCCGCCCCGGGCTGGCAGGACAGAGTATCGATGGTAACCCGGTCCGCCACCATAAAGGCAGAATAAAATCCCAGACCGAAATGTCCGATGATCTGCTCATCCGTTGTCTTGTCTTTGTACTTTTCAATAAAAGCGGTGGCACCGGAGAAGGCGATCTGGTTGATGTACTCATCCACCTCCTCGAAGGTCATACCGATACCGGTATCGATCACCTTGAGGGTGCCTTCCTTTTCATTGGCAACCACCACGACCCGGTCTTTCCGGTCGGCGGGCAGATCCACTTCGCCCATGCCGATCAGTTTGTTTAGTTTTGTCACGGCATCACAGCCGTTGGAGATCAGCTCACGAAGGAAAATATCGTGATCCGAATACAGCCATTTCTTTATAATAGGAAACAGATTTTCACTGTTAATGGAAAGATTTCCCGATTTACTACTCATATTCGTCACTCCTCTGATTCTTTTGCTAGCACTCATGATCGCTGAGTGCTAATCGTCTTTGAACATAGTACTCCTCTTTCCCGGAAATGTCAAGTATGTCTTATTAAAGACTCGCTTGCGGGATGCTGCGCGATGCGCGGTCGGCTCTGCAAAAAGGGAGCCGGCTCGCAGCCGGCTCCCTCTGGTTTGTTATGGTATCCGTATCTCGTCTGTCTCGAACAGGGCCTTGTAGTGCTGCTCCTGGAAGGAGACACCGGAAAGGCGGAAGGACAGACTGCCAAGTTTTTCAATTCCTTTCTTCATCAGAGCTTCCCCGTCCATATGCACCCAGGTGTAACAGATCGTCTGGGGGAAGAGTTCCGCGTAAATAGAGCCATCCAGATAGTTATCTCCGCTCTTGATCCATTCGCTGGAGACGCTGACCGGCTGATCGCAGAGGTTCTCGAAGCACAGCAGACGTTCTATACCGTTCTCCGTCTGTTCCCCCGGATAGGCACTCAGGCGGATGGATTCATTTTCAAAGACCACCGTGCCGCCGGCTTTGGGAACTTCCGAGACGATTTTTTCTGCCAGCGGAATCACTTTCACTCCGGTGTCAAAGACGCTGCGATAGTTCTCACTGTTGGAGCCTGTGAGCCAGAGGGAAATCTGGCTGATATTACTGATCGGCAGATTCTCCGGCACAGGAATGCGGAGGCTGATCTCCTTCTCCTCCCCGGCCGGAAGACTCATGTCAAATCCGTCTTCATTCTCTTTGTTGTTCATAAGACCATTTAGCGCCGTGCCTTTGGAGAAAAGATCCAGGTTGAAATCGCTCTGATTGGCTGCGGCCAGATCCACATAAACCGCGCCTTCACCATCGGTATAGATCCGGTTCATACGGATCGAGATCTTATCCTTGTCCCAGATCACAGGGAGTTTGGAATTCGTCTTCTCCTCCACGAAATCCCGGATGATCTGCGGATTCTCCAGCTGTTCGAAGGCATTTCCGGCCCAGGTGCTCTCCAGGGCTTCCTGCCGTTCTTCTTCTATATCATACCAGTCAGCCAGTCCTGTATAGCTGGTTTCTGCATTTCTGGCTTTTTTCGGAACCTTGATTTTCCGCCGCTTCGGGAAAGTATAATCCAGGGTGAGATTCAGTCCGGACAGCTGATATCCTGCCGACGCATCCACATTGGGCTCGCCCTGATCCGAATACATCACCAGTCTCACCGGAAGTGCGTCATGCTGCTCCACATAGAGCTCCGCCGAGATCGGCCCCTCCCCCATAAACTGAAAAGAAAGAGGTCCTCCCGCTGCCATCACGCCCAGATCCTGGGGGAACAGTGCCTCCGCCTCCTCCGGCGTCAGAGAAGCTTTGATCTTCCAGCAGGGAAGATCGTCGACATATTCCGATATCGACGTTTCTTCATAAGCATCGGTTCTCTCCACCGCAGGGATCCCTGCAAAAAAGGACGTTGCCTCAAAAGCGGTATCGTTCATCATCCACACATCGTCCGCCTGCACATAACTGATCACATGGGTAGAGTCCGTATTACTCTGCTCTGAGTACATCTCCAGCTCCATGCCGTCATCTCCCGTCATGCCCAGGCCGATAACTCCCGCATTATAAGAGCGCATATTTCCTGTATCCGTAAGCAGAGTTCCCTGACCGGCCACGATCTCCTGCATGGTCAGACTGTCAATTACTTCCATCACGATGGGAATCGTCATCGTAAGCTCTGTCTTCCAGTCCGTCTCTATGAGCGTCTTCTTAGCCGTGGCAGAAATCATCGCCGGGATCAGTTCCTGTGACGACGGACCGGGAGTTCCCGGCTCCGCCCCTTTCTTCTTCCGGGGGGACAGGCAACCCGAAAGTCCCATGGAACCCACAAGCACCAGAACCAATAATAGTATGGCTTTTTTCTTCATTCTCCGAACCAAACTCCTTCTTCGGTTGCAACCTCTATCTGAAATAACCTGAAAAAATCCGTTATCTTTCGTATCATACCATTTCATGAAGAATAATACAAGACAATACTATAGCCCGCCTTTACACGGCGGGCTATTAATCGCAATTATTTCTTATGCTGTTTTATGCTTCGGCTTTCCAGATTCCGTGAAGATTGCAGCTCTCGTAGGCGGCTTTCACAGTCTCTCCCTCTGTCAGGGCAAAGGTAGCGGCGGGTTCGGCTCCCGGTACCAGATCTTTCTTCTGGAATCCCTGATCGGTCTCCAGGATGATCCACTCGATATGATGCTCTTCCATCATCGGATGGGCCACGGAACCTACGCAGACCTTCACGATGTTACCTTCCTGTGCGATCACGGGAACGTGTTTTTCCTTTGCTGCATCGGTGGATCCGGGAATAATCTCCTTCATCGGTTCTCCGCAGCACTTGGTGGGACAGGCCGATTCCTTAAACAGCACCGCCATCTTACCGCAACCTTCACATTTGAAAAATTTCATAATTAACGCCCTCCTGTATCTTACCATTGTACTCTCAAAGTAACAGAATCATGACTTTTGTCACGATTTGACTTCTGTCTCTGATTATACAGGGCTAAACCGGATTTTGCAATCCTAATCCATGGCTTTTAAGCGAAACCATCGGTAGAGATTTACCTCCAGACAATCCAGAGATACAGATAACCCACAAATACCGCGGTCAGGGTGAAGGGAATACCGATCCGGGCAAAGTCGGCGAAGGATACCTCGTGTCCTTCCCTCCGCAGCATGCCCACGGCGGTGATGTTGGCAGAGGCACCTACCGGTGTCAGGTTTCCTCCGAGAGTCGCACCGGTAAGAAGTCCGAAATACAGCAGATAAGGGGAAATGCCCAGGGTTCCCGTCACTGCCCGGAGTACCGGAAGCATGGTAGCCACATAGGGGATATTATCCACGAAGGCAGAGGCCGCCACGGATCCCCAGACGATAATCGTAAACAGCAGGAACAGGTTGTTGCCGCCAGCCTGCACGATCTTCTCGGCGATCAGATCAATGACCCCTGCCTGAGTGATGCCCTCGATCACGAGGAACAGGCCTGTCAGCAGCAACAGGGTCTCGAAGTCAATACTCTTCAGCGCTTCCTTCGCGTGTCCTGTTGCCTTCGACCGCAGCCAGTCCTGAAGCATCGTGATAACCGCAATCACAAGGCAGATCACGCCATTCGTCACATCCGGTTTTTCCGGCAGGAAAGAGGCGGCAATCAGGCAGAGCACCATTCCCACCAGCAGGAACGTGGGAATCAGATCCTTCACCTCGGTCTTCTCCGTCGTGCCGATGGGATCCTTATCCTTCCGGAACAGGAACATCATAATCGGAACCGTAGCGATCGCCCCCAGCTCCACAGCGAAGAAAATACCGGGCTTCCCATTCATCCAGAAGAAACTGGTAAAATCCATCCCTGCATAGGCACCCAGCAGGATCGAGGTGGTATCGCCCACCAGGGTAGCCGCTCCCTGCAGGTTCGAGGAAACGGCAATGGACAAGATCATCGGAACCGGGGATATCTTCAGTTTCCGGCAGATCACCAGGCCCACCGGCGCTACCATCAGAACGGTTGCCACATTATCGATAAAGGCGGAGATGGCACCCGAGAACAGGGACATGAATATCGTCACCCACATCACATTCGGGGAGGCTGAGAGAAGCTCATCCGCGATCCGGTTCGGCATCTTCGATTCGATAAAATAATACACGATCACCATGGTACCGGTAATCATCATCAGTACGTTCCAGTTAATCGCCGGAAGAACCGATGAGAAGGGAAGTATCCCCGTCACCAGAAAGATCGCCGCCGTCCCCCAGGCCGCCCAAAGCTTCCTCTTGGGGAAGGCGATAATAATCACATACATCAGAATAAAAAAAACAGAGGCTATTGCTATCATAGTCAGTCCCTTCCTTTCTCCTTTATTATATATACTTTTTCCTCCCCGTCAATTAATATCACGCAAAAAATAAGAGAGAACCCAATTGAGTTCTCTCTCTGTATACTTTTCCCTCCGGCGTTCTTGATGAATCTCTTGCGAGTCCTGAATTATCCAACTACCGGGCCGGCTCCTGCTGCCTGAGCACCGGAGGCCGGTGCAATGTAAACCGCCTTTACATAACCGGTGATTCCCTTGTATCTCACCCGCAGCCATCCATCGGACTTTTTGGCAAGGACTTCCACGGTCTCACCCTTCGGAATCGTCATGATGATATTATCCGCGGAAGCCAGACTCATGGAACTCCGCAGATTCACTCTCGCCAGGGTCTTGCGCAGATCCTGGGATCTGGTCAGATAAGATCCCATCACATATCCGATCTTACCGTTGTAACGTACCTGAATCCATCCATCCGTCATCGTACGAAGCACTTCCACGGCTTTTCCCTTCGGGATCACCAGGATAATGTTATTCGTGACGTCCAGATTCATGGAGCTGCGAAGACGAAGACGGGCCGTGGTCTTTCTCTGCTCCGGAGTGAAAATCTTGAAATACTTCTGTTTTGCATATCCGGTCTTGCCGTTATATCTCAGACGGTACCAGCCATTCGACTCTTTCTTCAGCACTTCTACGATATTGTTTCTGCGAATCGTCAGGATGATGTTTTCCTCGCCGATGACCTCCATCGAAGATCTCATGTTTACATTACCCGTAGCTCTCGCCACCGGAATGGTGGCTCTCGCGTTCTGAGCTTTTTTACCCTCTGCCAGGACACCCTGTGCAGGAATCAGCCCGGCCAGAAGCACGGCACAAAGACACAGCAGACCAATCCACCAGTTTTTTCTACTCTTCATCACGTTCCTCCTTTTAATTGACATTTGCGGTCGGCTTTACCGACAGAATTTCCATTAGATATTATTTTGTGACTACATGTATATTATAGCATTTTTTTATGTATCCGCAAGTAGTTCCCGCTTCGAAAAACCTTTTCCTTTTCTTAAGATTTCTTAAACCTCCTCCCTCCGCATCATCTCTGATCTGTGACAAATCTCTTTATGCTCTCCACCGTCTGCCGCTGCTGTTCTTCGGCGGATACAGAGGCTTCGCCGTCTCCCGCCTGAACCCCGTAGTTCCCGAACTGAGCATGATTGCCGCCCTCGATGACTTCTTCCGTAAGAGATCCTGTGATATACTTTCGGGCTTCTTCCATCCGTGAGGAGTCAACGACTCCATCCTGAGAACCTACGACGGATAAGACATCCAGATCCCCGGGCAGTTCTCCTGCCGGGTAGGAGGCCAGGAGAATCACCCCTTCCAGATCCGGCCCGTGCTCCGCCGCGTAGGCGGAAGCCATCACACCGCCCAGGGAATGTCCTCCGATATACACATGGGAGCCGATATACTGCTCTCGGATCTTCTCCGCTTTATCCTTTCCGAACACTGCCAGGCGAAAAGGCATCTTCACCAGCCAGGTATCCACCCCTTCCTCTGCCAGCCTGTGCAGCAGAGGGGCGTAGGCGGTCTCCTCCACCTTTCCCCCGGGATAAAAGATCAAAGCCGTATCCTCGGAAGGCCCGTCAAAAAACCAGCCGGAACTTACTTTTTCCACCTTCACAGCAGGATCTGATTGCAGAGCCTCCAACGCCTCTGCCTCCGCATGGTAATACCGGGACAGCCACCAGAAACTTCCTGCCACTGCTACAATTACAATCACGCCAAATATAACTGATATACGCCAAAACCATCTTTTCATAATAGAATTATACAATAACAAGTCAACAGAATCAACCAATCGTGGAACATTTTTAATTTACAGCTTCGATATACAAGACTTGCGCCGGACTAAAGAATCGATTATAATAATCACAAACAGGTTACAAACCCGCAGACACAGAAAGGAGCAGGAATCATGGAAGCAAAGAAAAGACTCGTCACTCGAAGCGATTTCGACGGACTTGTTTGTGCAATGATCCTAAAAGAACTCGGACTCATTGAGGAAATCACATTTGTACACCCTAAAGATGTCCAGGACGGAAAGGTTGATCTCACAGAGAACGATATCACCACCAACCTGCCTTTCGACCCCCGGGTCGGTCTGGCCTTCGACCACCACGAATCCGAACTCCTGCGGAACAACGCAGATGATTTTAAAGATAAGTATATCAACGACCCCCATGCCCGCAGCGCAGCCCGTGTCGTCTATGATTACTACGGCGGCAGCGAGAAGATCAAGACCGTCAGTGAAGAGATCATGGTCGCCGTGGACAAAGGCGACAGCGCCGACTTCACCGTGGATGAGATCCTCAACCCCACCGGATGGGTTCTCCTGAACTACCTCATGGATCCCCGCACCGGTCTCGGTCGCTTCCGCGAATTCCGGATCTCCAACTACAATCTCATGATGGAACTGATCGATTACTGCGTAGGTCACACCATCGACGAGATCCTCGCCCAGCCGGACGTCAAAGAAAGAGTCGATCTGTACTTCGAGCAGGCCACTCTCTTTAAGGAGCAGCTGGCCCGCATCGCAAAGATCTACGACAAAGTCGTCGTGCTGGATCTGAGAGACGAAGAGATCATCCATGCCGGCAACCGCTTTATGATCTACGCCATGTATCCGGAAACCGAAATTTCCGTTCACGTCGCCTGGGGCTTCCGCAAGCAGAACACCGCCGTGATGATCGGAAAATCCATCGTCAACCGGAATTCCAACGTAGACATCGGAGCCCTCTGCCTCACCTACGGCGGCGGCGGGCACCGCAACGCCGGCACCTGCCAGCTCGACAACGACAAGGTCGATGCAGAACTGCCCCACATCATCCAGGCACTGAATGGCTGAGAAAAATACTACCTTTGTTTTTTGTCAAAAACATAAAACAATACTGTTTTAGGTCTCAATTGTTCGGATTCTGTTGTCTGGTACAAAAATACTACCCATTTTTGTCTGATTCCCATCGTTTAAAAGGCAAAAACAGGTAGTATTTTTATTATAAGCGAGTTAATACGAACGGATCAGGATTATTAAGTGATCTACGCGGCAACAGACCACAAGTAAGCAGGTAGTATTTTCAGTTATCCCTCAAATTATGAACAATGCCAGTTTTTTTAGCATCTGCTCCGAAGTTTACTTCCCACAAGTGACTTCCAGACAGCTGCTGGCAGGCAGCTCTGTGGTTCCGAAATGATATTTTTTAATCTCTTTTTCAGCGATCCTCATTCGCTCCTCAAACTGCCCGTAAAAATCTCCCGGCCGGTAGGGCTGCTGATAAAACAGTTTCAATATTCCCACCAGCATCTGTTTTCTCTCCGCATCCCCGAGTTCCGGCACCGCCGCCTCTACCCGCTTGCACAGATCATGCCAGGTATTGATGAAGTTCCGGTTCTTCTCCGGCTCCTCTTCCTCCACCCACTGGGACACCTTCATCTTATACCGGTTCTTCCGGACGCATTCATTCACCTGTAGGATATAGGAGAAATCCCCGTCATGGTAATACCGCCCCAAGGGGAACAGCCGGCAGATCCCCGGCCGGATCCCATGGATGGAACATCTCCCTTCCTTATTCAGGAAAGCACAGGCCTGTTCTCCCTCCGCCATCCGCATCTTCGGGACGATCATCTGATCCGCGATGATCAGCTCAATTTCCTTCTCCAGGAAATCTTCAAAAGGTCTTCCCAGTCCCGTCGTCAGCCGAAATATATCCAGCGGATCCAGGATCAGAGCCTCCATCCCGTGACAGCAGGCAGAACACCCCTCGCAGTCACGACAGCCCACCCGGACCAGATCCCCCGGCCCATAGAGCTGTCCGTCCGATATCTCTTCCAGCGTTCCCACACGTCTCATCGCATCCCCCTCTGTCCCGGCCTACATCCGGTACTCATACAATATCAAGAACGCCTCGGCGTTCTTGCCGCGCCGCGCAAGGTGCGAAGCACCTTCCTTATTGCGCGGCTGCGATCCGCCGGAGGCTTTAATCTCTGACGCGGGTTTGTATCCCACATCTGAGACGAGTTTCCATTTGCGCATTCCTCTCACGACTAGAGTCACGAGAATCCTGCGTC
>CAMOYN010000058.1 GCA_946630035.1 uncultured Lachnospiraceae bacterium | reverse complement strand
GATGAACGGAGTAATCCCGGTATACAGTGTTTTTCTGAATCTCCTGGTGCTGCCTTTTGCAGGGGCCGCCCTGATGTCATCGGGAGCCGCCGCTCTGCTGGCAGAGCTGGCCTGCAGAATGGAAATGACGGGCCCGAGGGAGATACTGAATCTGTCGGCAAAACTGGCTCTCCTGCCGGGGCGGGCCATCTGCCACTGGATCGATGCCGTGTGCCGGACGGTACAAAAACTGCCCGGCCACGCCTGGGTCACCGGCCGCCCGGCCCTGTGGCAGATCCTCTGCTACTACGGAGTACTGGCCGGCGCCCTCTGGTGCCTGCAGCAGGTGAGGAAAAACGCCGGCAGGCAGGAAGGACGAAGAAAATCATCAATTCCCTGCATCCTTCTCCTCATGCTCCCCCTCCTCCTGCATCCACCGGGTTTTACCGGGATGCAGCTCACCGTACTGGATGTGGGCCAGGGAGACAGCATCTTCCTGAGAACACCGGAGGGATGCTGCCTGGTGGACGCGGGCAGCAGCTCCGTGCAGGAAGTGGGGGAATACCGGATCCTACCGTTTTTAAAGAATCAGGGGATCGACCATCTGGACGCACTGATTCTCACCCACGCAGACATCGATCACTGGAGCGGAATGGCCGCCATTCTGCAGGATGACGCGGTGTCGGTGGGAGCCCTGGGACTGTCCCCGGCGGCGATGACAGATCCCGATATCGCAGATCTTATCCGGCTGGCCGGGGAAAAGCAGATTCCGGTACTGGTCTTGCAAGCCGGAAGCCACTGGACGTGGGGCGAGACGAAGATGACCTGCGTCTACCCGGAACCCACGGACTGCACACAATTTGCGGACAATAAAAATGAGACATCCCTGGTCTTTCATCTGGAGAACCACGATTTCTCCGCTCTGCTTACCGGAGATCTGGGGGAAGAAGGAGAAGCCACCTGGATGAAAAGAGAGATCCCACCGGATATCACCCTCCTGAAGGTCGGACATCACGGATCCCGCTTCGCCAGCAGCACCCCCTTCCTCGACGCCCTCACACCAGAGATCGCCGTCATATCCTGCGGAAAGAAAAACCTGTACGGCCATCCCCACGAAGAGACACTGGAACGCCTGCACAACTGCGATTGCCCCATCCTCACCACACCCCAGGCCGGAGCCATCACCGTCCGCACCCACCACAACCACTGGAAAATTTATCACTTCATAAAGGAAAAAATATGATATTTGATACCCATGCGCATTACGATGATGAACAATTTGATCCGGACCGGGAGGAGCTTCTCACAAAGCTGCACTCGGAGGGGATCTGCGGCATAGCCAATGTGGGTTTTAACCGGGCTTCCATCCTCTCCACCCACCGCCTGGCAGATCAGTATGATTTTGTCTGGGAGGTACTGGGGTTCCATCCGGATGAGACCTGGGAGATGGAGGAGGACGCGGAGCGGATTCTGCCCTGGCTGTCGGAGCAGCTTGCCCGGCCGAAGGTCCTCGCTGTGGGAGAGATCGGCCTGGATTATTACTGGGATAAGACGGACCGCGAGATCCAGAAAAAATGGTTCCGGGCCCAGATGGACCTGGCAAAGCAGCTGCATCTGCCGGTGGTGATCCACAGCCGGGAGGCCGCCGCCGACACAATGGAGCTGATCCGGGAGGGAGGCATTCCGGAGGGAATGCTGGATATGCACTGTTACTCCTATAGCCCCGAACAGGCGAAGGAATATCTGAAGATGGGATATTTCCTGGGGATCGGCGGAGTGTCTACCTTCAAAAATGCGAAGAAGCTGAAGGAAGTGCTGGAACTGGCCCCCCTGGAACAGCTGCTGCTGGAGACGGACTGCCCGTACCTGGCTCCGGTTCCCTTCCGGGGGAAGCGAAATGATTCCGGAAAAATCCCTCTGGTGATCGATGCGATCGCGGCCATCAAGGGGATAGAGCCGGAACGGGTGGAAGAGGTCTGTCTGGAAAATACCTGCAGGTTCTATCGAAGGTTAAAGGAGAATTCATATGCCGGTGCCTGATCTTGGAGTTCCGAAGAGAACCATAGAAATCATTCAGAAATATCATTTTGACTTTCAGAAAAAATTCGGTCAGAATTTCCTGATCGACACCCATGTGCTGGAGAAGATCATCCATGCGGCAGAGATAACGCCGGAGGATATGGTGCTGGAGATCGGGCCGGGCATCGGCACGATGACCCAGTATCTGTCCTGTGCTGCCCGGGAGGTGATTGCGGTGGAGATCGACCGGAATCTGATTCCGGTGCTGCAGGAGACGCTGGCAGGATATGACAATGTGACCATCGTCAATGAAGATATCCTGAAGTATGATATCGGGAAGCTGGTCGCAGAACGCAACCAGGGAAGACCCATCAAAGTGGTGGCAAACCTTCCTTATTATATTACCACTCCGATTATCATGGGATTATTTGAGAGTCACGTCCCTCTGGACAGTGTTACCGTCATGGTGCAGAAAGAGGTGGCCGACCGGATGAAGGCCGGCCCCGGGAGCAAGGACTACGGTGCCCTCTCTCTGGCCGTGCAGTATTACGCTCAGCCCTACCTGGCGGCCAATGTACCCCCCAACTGCTTCATCCCCCGTCCGAGCGTGGGATCCGCAGTGATCCGGCTGAAACGGTTTGCCACACCACCGGTGTCTGTGCAGGATGAAGGGCTGATGTTCCGGCTGATCCGGGCCTCCTTCCAGCAGCGCCGGAAGACCCTGGTGAACAGCCTGAGCCACGCCCAGGATCTCCCCTTCTCCAAAGAGGAAATCCTTCAGGGACTGCGGCAGGTGGGACTGTCAGAATCCATACGCGGTGAGGCACTGCCCCTCACCCAGTTCGCGGCTTTAGCGGATGCACTTGCAATCCAGAAGAAAATGGATTAAAATAAAAAATTAAGGTTATGGAATTAGGATATGACCGATTAAATTGATGTAAAAAAGGAGAAGTTCTTTTGGCAGCGGCAGAGAGATACGATTTCGTCCGGGAGAGAACGATGAGTAATCCTTATAACCTGGAACGCCAGGAGCGGAAAAGAAGGCTAAAACAGCATATGGTTTCGGATCCGGCTCCCAGGGAAATCGAGGATCTGGACGAGACGATCCGGGAAAACCGGTCGGCGACTCTGAGACGCTGGGCGATCCTGTGCGGTGTTATTCTGCTCCTGATTGTTGTGATCCGCGGGATGGTGTCGGTGCGCACCTATACCTCCTATACCGTGGCCTGGGAAGAGGCGGGCATCGGAGGAAGTGATGCATCCTACGAGATGTTTGCGGATGGTATTCTGAAGGTGACCGGAGATGGCATATCTGTCATGGCCACCGACGGGACGGTACTGTGGAATCACGGATATACGATGAAGCATCCCCGGGTTCTGGTTCGGGGAGATTATGGCGCTGTGGCAGATATTCAGTCACAGACCGCCATCATTTTTGGTAAAAATGGTGTGACGGGGACGGTGGAGACGACAAAACCGATCCTGGACTTTGGTGTGTCCTCCGTCGGCGTGCTGGTGCTGGAACTGGATGACTCCAGCGTCAACTACATCAACTTCTATGACAATACCGGACGGGCTCTGGACATCCGGATCAAGACAAAACTTTCAGGAGACGGGTATCCCCTGAGCATTTCCCTGTCACCGGAAGGAACCGGTCTGATGTCATCGGTGGTCTATCTGGATCAGGGCGTGATGCAGAACCGGATCACCTTCTACAATTTCGACGTGGGAAAGAGCAACTCCGACCGGACCGTGGGATATTTCACCTATGGGGAGACGATGTTCCCGGAGGTCCAGTACCTGTCCAATTCCCGGGCGGTGGCCTTCGGCGATGACGAGGTAAATATTTTCTCCCTGCGAAAACCCTCCGAGCCGGTGGAGATCCGGAGCATCCCCTTCGATACATCGATTCTGAGCGTATTTTCAGGGAAAAATGCCATCGGCGTGGTCAGCAACGTCGAAGAAGGCGGCCGGAAAGTGACGATCTACGATGCAGCGGGGCGGGTGAAAGGATCCTGTACACTGGATTTTGAATACTCCCATGTGGAGTTCTCCGGAAATTATGTGGTGTTCACCAACGGAAGCGACTGCGTGATCCTGAACCAGAGAGGAAGAATCAAATTCCGCGGATCCCTCGGCACCAAAATAGAAAAAGTCGTGATGCAAAGCGACGACTCCTGCCTGGTATTCTCCGACACATCCCTCCGGAAACTCCGGCTGAAGTAAAATTTGTTAGTATTACAGGCCACCTCCCATATGAGATCATTTTCCTGGAATGAGTGCTTCATCGGGTGGCCGTAGATGGTAAAAGGTTTCAGGAGGGTCCCTATGAAACTGCAGACAAAGATGATTCTGGCATTCCTGACGGTGGTGCTGCTGCCGATCCTTCTTATGGTGGTATCATTGCCGCTTCTGATGCATTTTCATCTGATGGATAAAGTAAACCGGATGCTGCCGGACTACCGGGAGTCCCTGATTCAGATGATTCTTCTGATCATGCTGGTGCTGATCGTCACGGCAGTTCTTCTGACCAGCTGGCTGTACGGATCGATCTTTAAACCGCTGGCCACCCTTCAGAAAGCGACCCGCTCCATCAAGGACGGCGATCTGGATTTTTCCCTGGAAGTGACGGGGAACGATGAGATCAGCCAGCTGTGCCGGGATTTTGAGGACATGCGACTACGGCTGAAGGAGACGGCGGAGGAGAAGATCCAGTATGACCGGGAGAATAAGATCCTTCTGAGCAATATTTCCCATGACCTGAAGACGCCCCTGACGGCGGTGAAGGGTTACTGTGAAGGAATCCTGGACGGGGTGGCCTCCTCCCCGGAGAAGGTCAATAAATATGTCCGGACGATCTACAACAAAGCGAATGACATGGAGAAGCTGATCGATGAGCTGACGCTGTACTCCAAGATCGATACGAACCGGATTCCCTATCACTATACCAAGATCCAGGTCAAGGATTATTTCGGAGACTGTGCCGAGGAGCTTTCGACCGAGCTGGAGTCCAAAGGGATCGAGCTTACCTATTCGAACTACCTGGAGGACGATGTCACAGTGATCGGTGACACGGAGCAGCTGAAGCGGGTCATCAACAACATCGTCAGCAATTCCGTGAAATACATGGACAAGAAAAAGGGATTTATCAGTCTCCGGATCCGGGACGACGGGGATTTCGTCCGGGTGGAGCTGGAGGATAACGGCCGAGGAATCCCGGCGAAGGATATCCCATATATATTTGACCGTTTCTACCGGACCGACGCGTCCCGCAACTCAGCCACCGGCGGCAGCGGAATCGGTCTGTCGATTGTAAAAAAGATTATAGATGATCATGGCGGCCGGATCTGGGCTACCAGCAAGGAAGGCACCGGAACCATCATGCATTTTGTTCTCAGAAAATATCAGGAGGTCCTGGATGAGTAAGATATTGATTGTGGAAGACGAAGAGAGCATCGCGGAACTGGAGAAGGACTATCTGGAACTCTCCGGATTTGAAGTAGAGATCGAGAACCGGGGAGACGTGGGACTGGAACGGGCTCTGAAAGAACCCTTCGATCTGTTTATCCTGGATCTGATGCTGCCGGGAACCGACGGATTTGAGATCTGCAAGCGGATCCGGAAGGAAAAGGATACACCGATCCTGATGGTCTCCGCCAAAAAGGATGACATCGATAAGATCCATGGCCTGGGCATGGGAGCGGATGATTATATCACAAAGCCCTTCAGCCCCAGCGAACTGGTAGCCCGGGTGAAAGCCCATCTTTCCCGCTATGAGCGGCTGATCGGAAGCAACGTACACCACAACGATGTTATTGAAATCCGCGGCCTCAAGATTGACAAGACCGCCCGCCGGGTATTCGTGAATGGCGAGGAGAGGAATTTCACGACAAAGGAGTTCGATCTCCTGACCTTCTTGGCATCCAACCCCAACCGGGTATTCACCAAAGAAGAGCTGTTCAGCAACATCTGGGATATGGAATCCATCGGAGATATCGCCACCGTCACGGTTCACATCAAAAAGATCCGGGAGAAGATCGAGATGGACACCTCCAAACCCCAGTACATCGAGACCATCTGGGGCGTGGGATACCGTTTCAAAGTATAAAAACATTGAGCCATGCAGTTGTTTTTACATAACTCCTTATTGAGCCAGGCGGCCGCAAAAGCCCTGCCTGCAGGAGCTGTTGCGGATTAATTTTACTCTTGCCAAAGCCACTGTGCTGTGGTAGAATCGACTCGTTGAGAGTTGATGAATCAATAGAATACAATTGAAAATAGATGTGTGAGGTGCCGGGCCGTCAGGCGGTCCGGAGAATAGGGAAGCAGGTGCAAATCCTGCACGAACTCGTCACCGTATTTCATGAGCAGCAGACTACAGGCCACTGGGAAACCGGGAAGGCGTCTGCCGCGGTCCATGATCAGTCGGGAGACCTGCCTTTCACAGTACGATAGTTTCGTGCGCCCATGGGCGGGCGGAACTTAAACCACGAGGGATTGGTTGTACGAATATCATGCGAAGATAAACCGTTTGCCCCGTGCAGACGGTTTTTCTATATTACAAATTGACGAGAGACGTCAAAAGGAGGCAACTTATGAAAAAGGTATTGGCATTTCTGCTGGCAGCTGCCATGATGGCATCTATGTCCATGGGAAGCGTAAAGGTAATGGCAGAAGAGACAACGGAAGCAGCCGCTGAGACCACCGCAGCCGCTGAGACCACCGCAGCCGCTGAGACTACCGCAGCTGCTGAGGAAGCAAAAGAACTGGAAGCATTCCCGATCAAAAACGCGGAAGCTGCTGCCGACAAGGCAATCCTGGTTACCAGCTTCGGTACCAGCTACAATGACAGCCGTGATGTGACCATCGGTGCTGTAGAAGATGCAATCGCTGCTGCATTCCCTGAGTATCAGGTTCGTCGTGCTTTCACCGCTCAGATCATCATCGACATTCTGAAAGAGCGTGAAGGTCTGGCCATCGATAACTTCGAAGAGGCTCTGGACCGTGCCGTTGCTGACGGTGTTAAGACCCTGGTTGTACAGCCCACTCACCTGATGGATGGTCTGGAGTACAACGATATGATCGAAGCTCTGAAAGGTTATGAAGATAAGTTTGAGCAGTTGGCCATTGCCCGCCCTCTGCTGACTTCCGATGAGGACTTTGACGTGGTTTCCAAGGCTATGGTAGATGTGACCTCTCAGTATGATGATGGCGAGACCGCTATCGTATTCATGGGCCACGGCACCGAAGCAGAATCCAACAAGATCTATCAGCAGATGCAGGATAAGCTGACCGCTGACGGCAAGGAAAACTACTTCGTTGGTACCGTAGAAGCGACTCCTTCTCTGGACGATGTTCTGGCAGCCGTTCAGGAAAAAGGCACCTACAAGAAGGTTGTTCTTCGTGACATGATGGTGGTTGCCGGCGATCACGCCAACAACGACATGGCTGGTGACGAGGAAGATTCCTGGAAGACCGCTTTCACCAACGCTGGTTTCGAGGTTACTGCCGTTCTGGAAGGTCTGGGACAGGTTCCCGCCATCCAGGCTCAGTATGTAGCTCATACCCAGGAAGCTATTGACTCTCTGCAGTAATTGTGTTAAAAATAGCAGGAGTGACAACGACAGCTTTAGACCGGGATACCGGAAGAGCTGTCAGCCGAAAAAAGAAATAGTGAGGAAGAGATCATGGGAAAATTTCTGAAGACAATGGCTCTTCCGCTGATGATTACCGGTGCGCTTGTCGCACCGGTTTTCTGTCCTGCGGAGAGCGAATCAGCCCTGGAACAGACCAGCGCTGCCGTGTCGGAGACCGAAGACAAATCCGATCTGATTGCCGGTGCGGATGAGCGAATCGCTGTGGAAGAAGTCGGATGGGAGGGGATGGAAGCTGTGAAACCGGAAGATCTGGCGGAAGGTACCTATAAGAATATCACCGTGGATTCCAGCTCCGCCATGTTCCGCATCATTGACTGCGACATTACCGTGGCGGAGGGAGCCATCACGGCGGTGGTTACCCTGAGCGGCAGCGGTTACAGCAAACTGTTTATGGGAACCGGTGCGGAAGCCGTGGAATTACCTGAGGACGCCTATGTGCCCTATGTGGAGGATGAAAACGGGAAATATACCTTTACGGTTCCGGTGGCAGCCCTGGATCAGGAGCTGGAGTGCACCTCCTGGAGCGTGCGGAAAGAAAAATGGTATGACCATCAGGTGGTGTTCGAGTCGGACCAGCTGCCGGACGAAGCCTTCCTGAAGGGAAGACCTGTACGTGATACCGAAGAGGAAGGATCTAAGAAGTCGAAACTGGTCATCGCCGGCGAGACGGAAACAGAGGAGGAGTCTCAGGCAGAAATAACGTCTGAGGCAGAACCCTGAAGGCCCGGGGACGGGCTGCGGGTAGCGATGGCTGTCCTGCTGCTTGGCGGCGCCGCCCTCTATTTCTACGTCATGGGAAAGAAAAACCGGAAGGAAGAATAAAAAATGAATTTCGGCATCATTGTTAACAATCTGATCGTCATTTTCGCGATGATTGCCGTGGGACTGGTCTCCGGCCGGCTGAAGATTATCAGCGACCGGGCCCAGGGGGATTTCACGGCCTTTCTGATGAACATAACTCTGCCCTGCACCATTTTCATGTCTATGATCCGGGAGTATGACAGCTCTCTGATCCGGGACAGTATCGTGATTTTCATCCTGGGAATCGTCTTCTTCGGAGGAGGTATGCTGGCGTTGTATCCGGTATCCCGCCTCTTTAAGGTGCCCGAGGAGAGGAGAGGCGTCTGGACTCTCTGCGGAGCCCTCTGTAATACCGGTTTTATGGGCTTCCCTCTGGTAAAAGCCGTCTTCGGAGACGAGGGGCTGTTCCTGGCCTCTATCATGAACCTGGCTTATAACTGTGTCGCCTGGACGCTGGGCGCCCAGATTGCCTGCCGGGGAAGCGGTGAGAGCAGCCAGATCCAGTGGCGGAAAATCCTGTTTACCAATGTCAACTATGCCGTTGCCATCGGTATGGTATTTTTTCTGCTTCAGATCCCCCTGCCGGAGACGATCCGGACGGTGGTACAGTCCTTCGGGAATATTACGACGCCTCTTTCCATGTTCCTGATCGGTCTCAATCTGGCGGGAGGAAGTGTCATGGAAGTATTCCGTGGCCGCGATGTGCGGACCGCCACCCTGATGCGTCTGGTCATCATACCTCTGGTGGTGGTGGGCATTATGCATTTGCTGCCTCTGCCTGCCGATACCATCCTGCGGGGCGTAGTGATCCTGATCATGTCCATGCCCTGCCCGTCCATGGCTCTGATGCTGGCTCTCCAGTATAAAAGGGATACCCATCTTGCCTCCGAGGCGATCTTCCTCTCCAGCCTCTGCTGCATCGTAACCATTCCTTTGATCATGTTCCTGATCTGAGGCGTTCCTGTTTCTCTGACGCGGTGGAAATATTTGGAGATTGGCGGTTGAAAAAGCAAACCCATTATGTTAATATCGTAGGTATCGTGTCGGCAGACGGGCCGGCCGGATATATAAGATATATAAATGAAGTGGAACGATAACGTATGAGGTGATATTCATGGCGAAAGATAAGAAACTCGTTGAAGCCATCACTCCGATGGCGGAAGATTTTGCACAATGGTATACGGACGTAGTTAAAAAGGCTGAGCTGGTCAATTACTCCAGCGTCAAGGGCTGCATGGTTCTGAGACCGGCCGGCTATGCGATCTGGGAGAACATCATGCATCAGCTGGATGCACGGTTTAAAGAGACCGGTGTCGAAAATGTCGGCATGCCTCTGTTTATTCCGGAAAGTCTGCTGCAGAGAGAAAAAGATCACGTGGAAGGATTTGCTCCGGAGGTGGCCTGGGTTACCTATGGCGGCAATGAGAAACTGCAGGAGCGTCTCTGCGTACGTCCTACTTCCGAGACTCTGTTCTGTGAATTGTATAAGGATATCGTACACTCTCACCGGGATCTTCCTAAAGTATACAACCAGTGGTGTTCCGTTGTCCGCTGGGAAAAGACGACCCGTCCTTTCCTGCGTACCACAGAGTTTTGGTGGCAGGAGGGTCATACGGCCCATGCGACCCATGCCGATGCCGAGGCCAGAACCGTGCAGATGCTGAATGTGTACGCGGATTTCTGCGAGCAGGTGCTGGCGATTCCGGTGATCAAAGGCCAGAAGACCGACAAGGAGAAGTTCGCAGGTGCGGAGTCCACCTATACCATCGAGGCGCTGATGCACGATGGCAAGGCCCTGCAGTCCGGTACCAGCCATAACTTTGGCGATGGTTTTGCCAGAGCCTTCGGAATCCAGTATTCCGATGCCAATAACCAGCTGCAGTATGTACATCAGACTTCCTGGGGTATGTCCACCCGTATCATCGGTGCGCTGATCATGGTGCACGGCGATGACAGCGGTCTGGTACTGCCGCCCCGGATTGCACCGACCCAGGTGATGATCATCCCGATCGCTCAGAACAAAGAAGGTGTTCTGGATAAGGCCATGGAGATCCGCAGCACTCTGGCGGAGGCCGGATTCTCCGTAAAGGTGGATGACAGCGACAAGAGACCTGGCTGGAAATTCAGCGAGCAGGAGATGCGTGGCATCCCGCTGCGTGTGGAGATCGGCCCGAAGGATGTGGAGGCCGGCACAGTGATGCTGGTGCGCCGCGACACCCGGGAAAAACGGGAAGCAGCGATCGGCGATGTAGCTGCTGTCGTAAAAGAGATGCTGGATGCCATGCAGAAGGATATGTATGAGCGCGCCAAGAAGCACCTCGACACCCATATGTTTGAGGCCAGAACCTACGATGAGTTCAAGGATACCGTGGCGAATAAGCCCGGATTTGTAAAAGCTATGTGGTGCGGAGACACCGCCTGTGAGCTGAAGATCAAAGAAGACACGACGGCGACGTCCCGCTGCATGCCTTTTGAACAGGAGCATATTGCTGATACCTGTGTATGCTGCGGAAAACCGGCGAAGAAGCTGGTGTACTGGGGAAAAGCATACTAAAGCACACCAGAGCACGGGGATAGAAGGGGTTTGCGTGGTATGGCATAACAATGCCGGGAAACACAGAAATTATACAGAAAAACGATGAGGATAACTGCATGTACCGTGATATGATGGATACAATCGGATTCGTGGCACAGTACGACCCGGAGGTCGGAGCTGCCATGGGAAAAGAACTGGCCCGGGAAAAAAGGAACATCGAGCTGATTGCCTCGGAGAACCTGGTTTCTCCCGCTGTGATGGCAGCGATGGGAAGCTGTCTGACGAATAAATATGCGGAGGGATATCCGGGACGCCGATACTATGGCGGCTGCGAATGTGTGGATGTCGTAGAAAATCTGGCGATCGAACGGGCGAAGAAGCTCTTTGGTGCGGAGTACGCCAATGTACAGCCCCATTCCGGTGCTCAGGCCAACCTCGCTGTGTATGCAGCGCTGCTGAAACCCGGCGACACGGTGATGGGCATGACCCTCGCCGAAGGCGGGCATCTGACCCATGGTGCTGCGGTGAATCTCAGCGGTCAGCTGTATCATTTTGTGCCCTATGGTGTCACGGCGGAGGGCTTTATCGATTATGATCAGGTAGAAGCTATTGCCAGAGAGGCCAGACCGAAACTGATCGTTGCCGGTGCATCGGCCTATCCCCGCATCATTGATTTTAAACGTTTTAGCGAGATCGCAAAGTCCGTAGGTGCGATGTTTATGGTGGATATGGCTCACATCGCCGGTCTGGTAGCCGGAGGGGCTCATCCCTCACCGGTACCCTACGCCGATGTGGTAACCACCACGACCCACAAGACCCTGCGCGGCCCCCGCGGAGGCATGATCCTTGCCAGAGAGCAGTATGCGAAAGCCATCGACAAAGCGATCTTCCCTGGCATGCAGGGTGGTCCTCTGGAACATGTGATTGCCGCCAAGGCCGTCTGCCTGGGTGAAGCATTAAAACCGGAGTTTAAGCAGTACGCTGAACAGATCGTGAAGAATGCAGCAACCCTCGCCAAGGGGCTGCTGGCAGAGGGAATCGATCTGGTATCCGGCGGAACCGAGAACCATCTGATGCTGGCCGATCTCTGCCGCATCGGTCTGACCGGAAAAGAGCTGGAACATCGTCTGGACTCCGTCTATATCACCGTAAATAAGAATGCGGTGCCGAACGATCCCCAGAAACCCTTTATCACCAGCGGCGTCCGGATCGGAACCGCAGCGGTGACGTCCCGGGGCATGGTGGAAGAGGATATGGAGAAAATTGCGCACTTTATCGTACTGGCTGCCAAGGATTACGAGGCATCCGCCGATATCATCCGCCAGGGTGTCGGAGAACTCTGCAGCAAATATCCCCTGTACGAATGATTCAATCTCTGACGCAGGATTCTCGTGACTTTAGTCGTGAGAGGAATGCGCAA
>CAMOYN010000057.1 GCA_946630035.1 uncultured Lachnospiraceae bacterium | reverse complement strand
CGCATGACCTGGCACAGGCTGGTCCGGGTTGCCTCCAGTTCCAGTTTTCCGCTCTCGATCCGGCTCATTTCCAGCACATCATTGATCAGGGCCAGGAGATGCTGGCCCGAGGAATAGATTTTGGTGAGATAATCCCGCATCGTCTCCGGCGAAGTATCTTTTTGCAGAGCCAGCTGTGTATAGCCGATGACCGCGTTCATGGGAGTACGGATGTCATGGGACATATTGGATAAAAAGATGGTTTTGGCTTCATTGGCTTTCCTGGCCTCATCGAGGGCAATACGCAGATGCTCATCTTCCCGCACCCGGTCTGTGATGAAATACATGATCTGCAGAATGATATATACAAAAACACTTCCCCCGAACAGGATGCCGCCCACCATAAGATCCGGCTTTCCCCAGATTCCCACAAAGAGATATCCCATCAGGAAAAAAATCAGCAGAACCAGAGGAGTGAACAGCACGAGAAAGTTGAGAGCCCCGGTTTTCATCCATTCCATTTTGCGGGTAAATCGGTAATAGCGTAAAATATTCAGAATCATCAGAACACTGCCGATGAAAATCATAGCTTCGATCAAAATATTCATACTCTCGTCCTCCCACGAAAAAAGAATATCTTAGTCTTATTATCATTATACCACTGAGAAGGATTTAAGCAATGATTTGGTGAATTTTCTTCATGTAGAATTACATTTTCTTTGGCTGAATGTTCTTATTATGAAGCCGGATTATATTTTCTTTGGTTTACTATTCTTTTTCTGTTGACTTGAACCATAACACATGATAAAATGTAATGCGGAATGACAAAAAGTCAGGCCTTGCACTATTCATTTCAAAGAGGGTATCGTATCCTGCTGATCCAGGCTTCCCTGGTATTCTCGGCGCTGGCAACTCTCTGTCAGCTGTTTCCCATCGGTAAAGAGGATGGCTTCCGGCAGATCGCAGCCGCCCTGTTGACAGGGCGGCTTTTTCTGTTAAGATGGATATAGAAAATATGTGAATGCGGAGGTGCCAATGAGACGAGCAGGTTTATTGGGGTTGCTGATGTCATTGCTTCTTTTCTTATGTGTACCGGTGAGGGCGGCGTCTTCCCAGGATGATCCTCTGGAAGTCCCGTTGGGAGAGGCCATGGAGGATTTTTCCGTGGAGACGGTGAACGGTGATACATTTACCCTGTCAGAAGCGCTGAAGGATCACGATATGGTGCTGATCAATTTCTGGGCGACCTGGTGCCCTCCCTGCGCCTATGAATTCCCCTTCCTGGAATCTGCCTATGAAAAATACAGCGACCGGGTGGCGGTGCTGGCTCTTTCCCTGGATCCGGAGGACACGGACGAGATGATCGCAGATTATGTGGAAGAGATGGGACTGACCTTCCCGGCAGGGAGTGACCGGGAACTACAGCTTTCCTACACCTATGTCAAAGGGGGAATTCCCACTTCGCTGGTGATCGATAAGTTCGGAAATACGGCCTGGCTGGAGGTGGGGGCGCAGAGCTCGGAGAATGCATTCTGCCGGCTCTTTGACTACTTCCTCAGCGATGAGTATACCGAGACAACCGTCATCGAAGGCATTCCCGGGGAGGAGACGGAGAGCACCTATACCGTCCGGTTTATCGGTCCCGAGGGAGAACCGGTGCCTGGCTGCGTCATCAATTTCTGCACGGATGAATTCTGTAGTCCCGTTACATCGGATGAGAACGGGGTGGCAGTCTTTGTAGGAGAACCCAAGGCTTATCATCTTCAGATCCTGTCGGTACCGGAAGGGTACCACTGGGAAGACGGAGAGCCATTTTATACAGATACGAAGAGTGAGATGATCACGGCGTATCTTACCATGCAATAATTAAACTAAGACTCGTCTGCGAGTCTTCATCTCAGGTAAATCGTAGGAATGGAGGGATTTTATGCCAGTCTGCGTAACCAGTGAGATCGGAAAGCTGAGAAGGGTTTTGCTTCACAGACCCGGAAGAGAGCTGGAACACCTGGTCCCGGATGAGATGGAAAGGTTGTTGTTTGACGATATTCCTTATCTTAAGACAGCTCAGGCGGAGCATGATGCTTTCGCGGATACTCTGAGAAGTCAGGGAGTGGATGTCGTCTATCTGGAAGATCTGATGGCAGAAACGCTGGAAACCGTACCGGAGTGCAGGGAGGCCTTCGTGCGGCAGTTTGTACAGGAAGGCGGAAGCAGCGCACTGTCTTATCAGGAGGAACTGGCCCGGTATCTGATGGATATTCCGTCGGCAAAGGACATGGTGTGTAAGACGATGTCGGGGGTTTCCAGTGAAGAACTTGGCCTTCGCCGCCGTCAGCCCCTGGCGGAAATGGTACAGAAGAGTCATCATTTTCTGCTGGACCCGATACCGAATCTCTATTTTACAAGGGATCCCTTCGCCAGTATCGGCCGGGGGGTCAGTCTGAATCACATGTATTCTGTGACCCGTAAAAGAGAGACCATCTATGGAAAATTCATACTGGAAAACCATCCGGATTACGCGCCGGGGATGCATTTCTGGTATCACCGGGAGGATCCATACCGTATCGAGGGGGGAGATATACTGAATCTGAGCCGGCATGTGATTGCGGTGGGCATTTCACAGAGAACCATGCCCGAAGCCATCGAACTGCTGGCGGATAACCTCTTTATGGATGAGAACAGCGAGATCGACACGATTCTGGCGCTGGACATCCCGAATCTGAGGGCCTATATGCATCTGGACACCGTGTGCACACAGCTGGACCGGGAGACATTTCTGGTGCATCCCGGAATTCTGGGGAGTCTGAGGATTTTTGTGATCACACCGGGCAGAGACGGGGAGAGGATTTCCGTAAAGGAGTCGGAGGAGCCGCTGACGTCGGTGCTGGCATCCCTGCTGGAGGTGGATCACGTCTCTATGATCAAATGCGGCGGCAGTGATAAGGTGGCGTCGGAAAGAGAACAGTGGAATGACGGTTCTAATACATTGTGCATCGCTCCGGGGACCGTGATTGCCTATGACAGAAACCATATAACAAATGAATTGATGAGGGAAAACGGAATAGAGGTTCTGGAAATTCCCAGTTCAGAGCTCTCGAGGGGAAGGGGAGGCCCTCGGTGTATGAGCATGCCTCTGTGGCGGGACAATATGTGAAGGCGGTTTGAGGATCCTGGAGGCGGAAGTGTGCGGCACGAAGCAATCCGTGGCAGCCACGGTAAATAGGGAGGAAAGAAGTATGTCATTTAATTTACCTGAGTATCACAAACCGGATTTTGATGTACCTGAACTGAAAAATGCACCGGATGTTAAGACGGCGGTCGCCGAAATGGACGGCGTAGCACCGGAATATTTCCACAGTACATCCATGTTCCCGGAGTATTTTAAAATTAATGGGGAATGGATTCTGGCCGAGGAGAGCCGGATGGATTCCAGTGTGGTGATCCGTCCCGGAGGGAAGCTGGACGTGGTGGAAAACAGGAACCTGAAAAAGGGTGACTGTGTGATCCTGGGACGGAGCGAGGACGGCCATGAGGGGATCTTCGTTCATTCCACCGGTTTTGAAACGCCGGAGAGCCGCTGCCGGGATCAGTTTGTGTTCCGCCAGGGCCGCAGCCGTGAGACCTCTTTTGCCAGAGATTATGATACACTGTTTGAACTGCTGAAGCATGAGCGGGATCACGGGAACATTCTGTGGGTGATGGGACCGGCCTTTGCCTTTGACTACGATGCCAGAGCCTGTATGCAAGCCCTGGTGGAGAACGGATTTGTCCACGGGCTGATGGCGGGCAATGCGCTGGCCACCCATGATCTGGAAGGCGCCTTGCTGCACACCGCCCTGGGGCAGGATATCTACACACAGGTTTCCCATCCCAACGGCCATTACAATCATCTGGATGTGGATAACAAGGTGCGGCGCAGCGGATCGATTCCGCAGTTTATTGAGGACTACAAGATAGACAACGGGATCATCTACAGCTGTGTGAAGAATCACGTCCCGATGGTTCTGACCGGTTCGATCCGGGATGACGGCCCGATACCCGAGGTGATCGGAGATGTATACGAAGGGCAGAATGCCATGCGGCAGCTCGTGAAAAAGGCGACGACCGTGATCTGTCTGGCTACGATGCTTCATACGATTGCTGCCGGAAATATGACTCCCTCCTTCCGAGTGATGGAGGATGGCACGATCCGCCCGCTGTATCTGTATACGGTGGACGCCGATGAATTTGTCGTGAATAAACTTCTGGACCGGGGAAGCCTTGCGGCCACTACGATCGTCACAAATGTGCAGGATTTTATTGCCATCGTGGCAAAGGGACTGAAACTGGTTCCCTGAGGGAGCAGCAGAATGAATTACGGAAACATAAAAAAATACGATATTGCCGATGGGATCGGAGTGAGAGTCTCTCTCTTCGTGTCGGGCTGCCGTCATCACTGCAAAGGGTGCTTTCAGCCCGAGACATGGAATTTTGCCTATGGCAGCCTCTTTACAGGGGAGACGGAGGAGGAGATCCTGGAGGCTTTGTCACCATCCTACATCGAAGGCCTCACTCTTCTGGGAGGGGAGCCGATGGAACCGGAGAACCTGGAGGTCCTCCTGCCTTTCCTGCGGCGGGTGAAGGAGAAATTTCCTGATAAAACGATCTGGTGCTACAGCGGGTATACACTGGAGCAGCTTCAGGGAAGAGCGGATGAGGGGACCGATGGAATGCTGTCCCTCATCGATGTTCTGGTCGACGGGGAATTCGTGGAAGAGAAGAAGAACCTCCGCCTGAAATTCCGCGGTTCCGAGAATCAGAGACTGATTGCCCTCCCGGAGACACTGAAAACAGGATCGGTGGTACTGTGGGATGCCTGAAAAAGCTTCCGGTGAGGCCGGAATGTGGGAAAATCCCGGCAGAATCTGGCAGAAAAAATGCTTGCAATCCATCCGGGAGTATGGTATGATATTTGGGCGTGTGATTAAGGACGGTCCGCTGGTACGGAAGGTATTAAGAACGTCTATTATTTAGGAGGAAACACATGAACGACATCATCAAGAAGATTGAAGACGAGCAGCTCAAGAATGACATCTGCGATTTCCGTGTCGGCGATACCGTTAAGGTTTATGCCATCATCAAAGAAGGAAACCGCGAGCGTGTACAGGTATTTGAGGGTACCGTTCTGAAGAGACAGAACGGCGGTGCGAGAGAGACCTTCACTGTCCGTAAGATTTCCAGTGGTATCGGCGTTGAGAGAACCTGGCCGCTGCATTCCCCTCGGATCGAGAAGATCGAAGTTGTACGTAACGGTAAAGTAAGACGTGCAAAACTGAACTATCTGAGAGACCGCGTTGGAAAATCTGCAAAGGTAAAAGAGAAGATCCGCTGATCAGAGCGGGAAAACTCCATTACGGGAAACAAGAGGGACACGTTACTGTTGTCCCTCTTTTGTTCATAGGAGACTTGGATGAGCGAATTTGGATTTTACCGTGAAGATAATGACAAAAACCGGCTGCATCAGATTCTTGGATGGCTGATCGATATTGTGGCGGTGGTTACCCTGGCTGTTTTTCTCGTGACTCAGTTCGCGAACCCCAGGGTGGTCAATGGCCGCTCCATGGAGCCCTCCCTGAAATCCGGGGATAATATTCTGGTGCATACCATTTCTCCGCGGATTCTTCCACTGCACCGATATGATATCGTTCTGTTCCACCCGGCTTCCGGTGTGGAGAGGAACAGTATTAAAAGGATTGTCGGTTTGCCCGGAGAGACCGTTCAGATCTATCAGGGGGCGGTGTATATCAACGGACAGGTGCTGACGGATCTGCCCTTCGCCATGTCCGTGTCGACCCCGGGGGTGGCGGAAAACCCGGTTCTTCTGGGGGCAGATGAGTATTTCCTCCTGGGGGACAATGGAAGCAACAGCGAAGACTCCCGCTTCGCGAATATAGGAAATGTAGAAAGCAGTCAGATCTATGGCAGGGTATGGTTCTGCTATGCTCCTCTGGAGGAGTTCGGATTTGTGAGATAGACTTAGGAGCCATCACCGGAACCGATGGATCCAAAAGGGAGCAGTGAGATGAATATACAGTGGTACCCGGGTCATATGACCAAAGCAAAACGGGCGATGGAAGAGAATCTGAAGCTGATCGATGTCATCATCGAACTGGTGGATGCCCGTCTTCCCGCCAGCAGCCGGAATCCGGATATCGACCGGCTGGGAAAACAGAAATACCGTTTGATCCTTTTGAATAAAGCGGATCTGGCCGATGAAAGGCTGACGTCCGCCTGGCAGCAGTATTTTTCGGAACAGGGAATGATGGCAGTCGCTCTGGATTCCCGGTCCAGAGACCGGATGAAGATCGTACAGCAGGCCATCCAGACGGTCTGCAAAGAAAAATTTGAAAGAGACCGGAAACGGGGAATTCTCAATCGTCCCGTCCGTGCGATGGTGGCAGGAATCCCCAATGTGGGAAAATCCACATTTATCAATTCCCTGGCGGGAAAGGCCATGGCGAAAACCGGCAACAAGCCGGGTGTCACCAGAGGCAACCAGTGGATCCGCCTGAATAAGAGCGTGGAACTTCTGGATACGCCCGGGCTTCTGTGGCCCAAGTTTGAGGATCCCGAGGTCGGAAACCGTCTGGCCCTGGTGGGATCGGTAAAGGATGAAGTGCTGAATCCGGTGGAACTGGCGATCTACGGCATCCTGTATATGCGGGAACATTATCCCGATGACTTCGCCAAACGGTATGCCGACTGGCCCGATGGCAGTGAAGGATGGCAGTACCTGCAGAAGATTGCGGAACTTCGGAATGCCCTGAAAAAAGGCGGCGAGCCGGACGACGAGAAGGCAGCCCGGATGTTACTGGATGATCTGAGGAGCGGCCGGCTGGGGCGGTTTACTCTGGAAGAGCCGCCGGTGAAAGAAGAACCGAAAAATGAGTAAGAGGTGAGAAGGATGGCAGCGAGAGCGACAGCAGAATCGGAGCACATACGGCTGGAAGGGATGAGGGAGTTCGAACGCAGATTTTCGGCGCTGGGAACCATCGCCGGCATGGATGAAGCCGGACGGGGACCGCTGGCAGGACCCGTGGTGGCAGCTGCCGTGATTCTCCCCTGGGAACAGGACTTCATGTATCTGAACGATTCCAAGAAGGTGACGGAGAAGCGAAGAGAGCATCTCTTCGACGAGATCCAGTCCGCCGCCATTGCTTATGGCATCGGGATCGTGGATCCGGAGACCATCGACCGGATCAACATTCTGCAGGCCACCTATGAAGCCATGCGCCGGGCCGTCTCCGCCCTCACCGTGACACCGGATATACTGCTGAATGACGCAGTGATCGTGCCCGGGATTCCGATCCGGCAGGAGTCGATCATAAAAGGAGACGCCAAAAGCATTAGTATAGCTGCGGCCAGTATTCTCGCCAAGGTTACCAGGGACCGGTACATGAGAGAGATGGATTCCGTTTACCCCGGATACGGCTTTGCCGCCCATAAGGGATACGGCACCGCCGCTCATATGGAAGCCATCCGGCGGCTGGGACCCTGCCCGATACACCGCAGATCTTTTATAAAAAATGTGTGAGGCAGACAGATCGGAAATGAATGAAAATGACAGAAACCGACGGGCTCTGGGAAGCCGCTACGAAGACATCACCGTAGAATGGCTGAAAAGACAGGGATTTCATATACTGGCGAGGAACTACCGCTGCCGGTCGGGAGAAATCGATATTATAGCCAGGGAGGATACCACCCTGGCTTTTATTGAAGTAAAATACCGTGGGAACTTCTCCTTCGGATATTCCGAAGAAGCCGTAAACCGCTATAAACAGCAGAAAATCCGTCGCGTAGCAGAGTATTATCTGACCAGCCACCCCTGGGAGGCAGAAACCAACTGCCGCTTCGATGTCGCCGCCTTCGAAAACGGCCATCTCCACTACTACCGCGACGCCTTCGGAGGCATGTAACCCGCCAGTGGGACATGAAAAAAAAGGGGACAATTTCCGCCGGCTTGTTTTTACAGGCCGGCGGAAATTGTCCCCTTTTTTGTTTTCGGTGGTTTAGAATTCCTGATTTTTGTAGCGGTTGATGAGACGCTGCAGCTTGGCCGTATGAGACATGATGTCGCTCAGGGATACATCGTGATTCAGTGTGTTGATGATGGTGGCGACGTATTTGGTCATGTCGGCTTCCAGATACCAGGGGCGGGTCATAAGCTCCGGTTTCCGGTAGTTCAGGTTGGTTGTGACGATGTAATCGAAATAACCGGCCTCGTAATAGCGGTCAAAGTTCTCAAATCCGGAGGTGAAGAGACCGAAGGTACAGAAAACGATGACTCTCTTGGCTTTCCGGCGTTTTAACTCTTTGCAGGTATCCAGCATGCTGTCGCCGGAAGCGATCATATCGTCTACGATGATTACGGTCTTGTCCTTCACATCGGCACCCAGGAACTCATGGGCGACGATCGGGTTCTTGCCATTGACGATGCGGCTGTAATCCCTTCTCTTGTAGAACATACCCATGTCTACTTCCAGGTTGTTGGCCAAGTAAACGGAACGGCCCATGGCACCTTCATCTGGGCTGATAATCATCAGTTCCTCTTTGCTGATGGTGATATTTTTCTCTTTGGTCAGAAGGGCCTTCATGAACTGATAGACGCAGGGGAAGCTGTCGAAATCGTGAAGAGGAATGGCGTTCTGAACGCGGGGATCGTGGGCATCAAAGGTGATGATATTGGTGACTCCCATGTTGGCCAGCTCTTCCAGGGCCATGGCGCAGTCCAGAGATTCCCGGCCGGAACGTTTATGCTGCCGGCTCTCATACAGGAAGGGCATGATTACGTTGACCCGGCGGGCGGAAGTCATAGCCGTGGAAATGATGCGCTTGAGATCCTGGTAATGATCATCGGGAGACATCATGTGCTCCCGTCCGTACATCGGGAAGGTCATGCTGTAGTTGGTAACATCGGACAGAATAAACAGATCGCATCCGCGGATACTTTCTTTGATCATCCCTTTTCCTTCTCCGGAACCGAACCGGGGACAGGAAGTTTCTACGAGATAGGAATCTCTGTCATATCCACGAAATTCAATATTCGATTCTCTCTGTTTAAGGATTTCCTGGTCTCTTTTACGAAAGTCGACAATGTAATCATCCACGGTTTTTCCAAAGGAAGCACAGTTTTCCATGGCGATGATTTTCAGCGGTGCCAGCGGAATAGTGTTCTTAAATGTATAATCTTTTGCCATAAATCCTCCAGAGCAAAAAGTTCGAGGCATATAAAAATGCGTTGGCAAGCTAGTCCAATTTGTTTATATCATGAACAGAACGCAAACGCAAGGGATTCTTTCTGATTTATTTGCAAATTGACAATTTCTGTGTTAGACTGATTCTGAATCGGATAAATCAGGAAGGAGGAGGAATCATGGCACATCGCGAACATCGGATATGCAGTGTGATTCCGGATTCGATCGCAGAAGAACTGGAGATACAGCCCGGAGATGTGGTTTTATCCATCAACGGGGAAGAACTCAGAGATATTTTTGATTACGACTTTCTCTGCCAGGCTTCCTGGCTGGAACTGCTTGTACGCAATTCTGCCGGGGAGGAGATCGTCTACGAAATCGAAAAAGACGAAGACGAAGATCTCGGCCTGCGCTTTGAAAACGGACTTATGGATGAATACCGTTCCTGCCGCAATAAATGCATCTTCTGCTTTATTGATCAGATGCCGCCCGGTATGAGAGAAACGTTGTATTTTAAAGACGATGATTCCCGACTTTCCTTTCTGCAGGGGAATTATGTGACCCTCACCAACATGGATGAAGCGGATATTGAAAGAATTATTCGCTTTCATCTGTCTCCGATCAACATTTCCGTGCATACCATGAATCCGGAACTTAGATGCCGGATGCTGCACAACCGTTTTGCCGGGGAAGCTCTGAAGAAACTGGACCGGCTCTATGAAGCCCAGACGGAGATGAACGGGCAGATCGTGCTGTGCCCGGGGTATAACGATGGGGAAGAGCTGGAGCAGACCATCGAAAAACTGGGGAAGTATCTTCCTTATATGAGAAGCGTTTCTGTGGTTCCGGTGGGCCTCACCCGTTTCAGAGAGGGACTGACGCCTCTTGCTCCCGTGACCCCGGAACTGGCAGCGAAGACGATTGATCAGATTGAACGATGGCAGAAAATATTCTACCGGGAGTATGGACTGCATTTTATTCATGCCAGTGATGAATTTTACATACTGGCAGGGCGGCCTCTTCCGGAGGAAGAGCGATATGACGGATATATCCAGCTGGAGAATGGCGTTGGTTTTGTCCGTCTGCTGAATACGGAGTTTGGGACAGCCCTCGAAGCTCTGGCGGGAGATGACCGGCAGAGAGAGATTTCCGTGGGGACCGGTCGTCTGATGGCTCCTTATCTGGAAAAACTGGCCCACTCCTTCCGGAAAAAATTCCCGGAGGTAAAGATACATATCTATCCGGTTACCAATGAATTCTTCGGTCCGATGATTACGGTGGCAGGATTGATTACCGGACAGGACCTGATGGCGCAGCTTAAGGGAAAGCCCCTCGGTGAGGAACTGCTTCTTCCCTGGAATATGCTGCGAAGCGGTGAAACGGTTTTTCTCGACGATGTAACCGTCGCGGATCTGGAAGAGACCCTGAAGGTTCCGGTCCGAATCGTGCGTGAGGAGGGAGTCAGCCTCCTGGACGCATTTTTGGGTGAACCGGATGAGAATCCGGAACACTTTTATGAAGCTTACGAGATGGAGGATAATTTATGAGTAAACCGATTGTTGCGATCGTCGGGCGTCCCAATGTCGGAAAATCGACATTGTTCAATGTTCTGGCGGGAGAGCGGATCTCCATTGTCCAGGATACGCCGGGCGTAACGCGGGATCGAATATATGCCGACTGTTCCTGGCTGGATAAGAACTTTACGCTGATAGATACCGGAGGTATTGAGCCGGACAGCAGCGACATTATTCTGAGCCAGATGCGGGAACAGGCAGAGATCGCCATACAGACCGCGGATGTGATTATTTTCATGACAGATGTCCGCCAGGGACTGGTGGATTCGGACGCCAAGGTGGCTGACATGCTCCGGCGCTCCAAAAAGCCGGTGGTTCTGTGCGTGAACAAGGTGGACAGTTTTGAAAAATATATGTCGGATGTCTACGAGTTCTACAATCTGGGGATCGGAGATCCGGTGGCTGTATCCGCCGAATCCAGACTGAATATCGGTGACCTGCTGGATGAAGTGGTGAAGTATTTTGATGAGAACGGAAGTGAGGAGGAGGAAGATGAGCGGCCGAAGATTGCCATCGTCGGCAAACCGAATGTCGGCAAGTCTTCCATCGTCAACAAACTGACCGGGGAAAACCGGACCATCGTCTCGAATATTGCCGGTACGACCCGCGATGCCATTGATACTACTGTCCGTTATCATAAGAAGGAATATGTTCTGATTGATACCGCCGGCATCCGGAGAAAGAATAAGATAAAAGAAGAAATTGAGAAATACAGTATTATCCGGGCGGTGGCAGCGGTGGAGCGGGCCGATCTGGTGATGCTGGTGATCGATGCCGCCGAGGGAGTGACCGAGCAGGACGCCAAGATCGCGGGCATCGCCCACGACCGTGGCAAAGGTATACTGATCGTGGTAAACAAATGGGATCTGGTGGAAAAAGATGACCATACCATGAAAGAGCATACCGACAAGATCCGTCAGACTCTTTCCTTTATGCCCTATGCGGAAATCCTGTTTATATCGGCGGAGACCGGCCAGCGGATGGGGAAACTGTTCGAGTATTTCGATGTGATTCTGCAGAACCAGAATCTACGGGTCGCCACCGGTGTGCTGAACGAGATTATGTCGGAAGCCGTGGCGATGCAGCAGCCGCCTTCGGATAAAGGAAAACGTCTGCGTCTGTATTACATCACCCAGGTTGCGGTGAAACCGCCCACCTTTGTCATTTTTGTCAATGACAAGAAGCTGATGCATTTTTCCTATGTGCGGTATCTGGAAAATAAGATAAGGGAAGCCTTTGGATTCCGGGGGACAGCACTGCGGTTCTTGATTCGTGAAAGAACAGAAAAATCGTGAAGTTGAATAAATCATGAAAGGAAGGAAAATATGGCTAGAGTACTGTGCGTAATTATCGGGTATGCATTTGGATTGTTTCAAACAGGATACCTCTATGGCCGTCTGCAGGGGGTCGATCTGAGGAGCGAAGGCAGCGGCAACAGCGGTACCACCAATGCTCTCCGGGTGATGGGGGCCCGGGCAGGAGGAATTGTTTTCCTGGGCGATTTACTGAAATGCTGGCTGGCGCTGTTTGTGACTATGTCCCTGTTTAATGGAGGCGTGCTCCACGACGAGATGGGAGAAATCCTGGCCATGTATACGGCACTGGGAGTTGCGCTGGGACGCAATTTCCCCTTCT